>JAISBJ010000029.1 GCA_031266235.1 Puniceicoccales bacterium
GCCGCAGAAACGTATTTCCCCTCCGTCCCCGTAAACGCTTCCGCCGTGTGGAAAG
Organism: Puniceicoccales bacterium; assembly: GCA_031266235.1. Taxonomy (GTDB): domain Bacteria; phylum Verrucomicrobiota; class Verrucomicrobiia; order Opitutales; family LL51; genus LL51. The sequence continues at coordinate 56 of JAISBJ010000029.1, forward strand.
GTTGGGACAAAAATTTCTGGATCTTGCGCGCCCGCGTCACCGTCAATTTGTCCTCTTCCGATAATTCGTCCATACCCAAAATTGCAATAATATCCTGCAATTCCTTGTATTTCTGCAAAACCGCTTGCACCCCGCGAGCTACTTCAAAATGCTTCTGGCCAATGACCTTCGGGTCGAGCGCCTTGGAAGTCGAAGCGAGGGGGTCTACCGCCGGAAACAGCGCCAGCGCCGCAATTTTGCGGTCCAAAACGAGGGTCGAATCGAGGTGGGCAAAGGTGTTCGCCGGCGCCGGATCCGTCACGTCGTCCGCCGGAACGTACACCGCCTGAAAGGACGTAATGGAACCCGCTTTCGTCGACGTGATGCGCTCCTGGAATTGCCCCATCTCCTGAGCCAGCGTCGGCTGATACCCCACCGCCGACGGCGACCGCCCCAGTAGCGCCGAAACTTCGGAGCCCGCCTGCGAAAAACGGAAAATATTGTCAATGAATAGTAAAACGTCCTGTTGGCGCTCGTCGCGAAAATATTCCGCGATGGTCAACCCCGTCAATCCGACGCGCATCCTCGCTCCCGGCGGCTCATTCATCTGGCCAAAAACGAGCGTTACCTTCGACTTCTGCAGCTCCGCCTGGTTGATCACCCCGGAGCCGGACATCTCGTGAAATAAATCGTTGCCCTCCCGGGAGCGCTCGCCTACGCCCGCAAACACCGAAAATCCGCCGTGGCTAGTGGCAATGTTGTTGATGAGCTCCGTGATGATGACCGTTTTCCCGACCCCCGCACCGCCAAAAGTCCCAATTTTCCCCCCGCGAATGAAGGGGCAAATGAGGTCGATCACCTTAATCCCCGTCTCCAAAATTTCCGCGCTAATATTCTGATCGAGGAGCGTTGGGGCCGTTCGATGGATGGGCAATTTTGTTTCGCATTGGACCTCGCCGCGGCCGTCGATGGGGTCGCCCATCACGTTTAAAATGCGCCCCAATACGCCTTCGCCAACGGGAACCGCTATGGCCTTGCCCGTGTCCAAGACGTCCATGCCGCGCCTGAGACCGTCCGTCGCCGACATCGCCACCGTGCGCACTACCCCCTCGCCAACGTGCTGCTGGATCTCTAAAACGAGCTTCTCCCCATCCGGCAACTGGATTTCGAGGGCATTGTAAATCGCCGGGATACGCTCCTGCGCAAACTGTACGTCCACAACGGCACCGATAATTTGTACGATTTTTCCTAAATTTTCCATGCTAATGACTTTCTATGGCCGCCGCCGCAAGTTCGATGATCTCGCTGGTAATCGCGTACTGGCGCGCCTTGTTGTACTCCAATTTCAACGACTGCGAGAGATTTTCCGCACTATCCGTCGCATTTTTCATCGCGATCATGCGCGCACTGTGCTCCGACGCCTTCGCCTCCAATAACACCTGATGTAAATTATATTTGAGAAAAATTTTCGCAATGTGGTCGATAATCGGCCTCACCCCGGGTTCAAACATGAGCTCCCGATCGTCCCGTTCAAAAGCTTCCCGCCGTACCTTGGCTGCCCCGAGCATGGCTTCAAATTCCTCGTAAAACCCATTCATCGGTAAAATTTTCTGGAGTGTCGGCATATAACTCATCGTATTTACGAATTTTTGATATAAAACTTCCACTCCGTCGATCTCGCCCTCGATATAATGCTTCGAAACCAGGTCGCAAATGCCCAGAACTTCGTGGTATTGCACGCGGTCGTTGACCGAAAAACTCGCCAGCAATCGCCGCCCCGTGCGCCCCAAAAATTGCATCGCCTTGCGCCCAACGGAAATAAAACAAATGTCGCCCTCCGGAATCGCCTTGAAAAGATGATTGTTGAGCACCCCACAGAGCCCCTTGTCCGTGCCGATCGCGATTATGCAACGCTTCTTGACCTCCCGGGGGACGAAAAATGGGTGGAGGTTTTTCAGCACCTTCTCCTCGGGGAGACAGGCGACAATTCTCGCCAAATGCAGCAGGTAGGGCCGGCTGTTGATCGCAAAATCCTGCGCCCGCTTCATCTTGGAAGCCGCCACAAGGCGCATCGCCTGCGTAATTTTTGATACGCTGTCTACCGCCCGAATCCGATTCCGAATCTCCTTGATTCCTTTCACAATTTTACTCCTCCTTTGTAAAAATTATAGCGCCGGTGTCAATTCCAATTCCTTTAGTTTTTCAACGGCATGTTTCGGCCCCGTCAAAATTAAAATGTCGTCCTTCTCCAGTACCATCGACGCCGCCGGAATCGTAATTTTCTCGCCCCCCCGCTGGATCCCAGCAATATTCACTCCAAAGCGACTGCGAATCCCCGTCGTCGCAATAGTTTTTCCTAAAAACTCACTGGTCGGCGTGACGCAATAATTGTCGATGGCGAATTCCACGCGGCTGCCCAAATGCACCGCTTCCCCACTCTCGGTCCCTAAAAATTTTATCGCACCTTCGATCTGTTCCGCTTCCCCCATCAGCAGGAGCTGGTCGTCGGGGAATAATATGGCGTCCGGCGAGGGCGAGTAGCAGGTGTACCCGCTGCGCGAAACCGCTGCAATCGTCGCCTTTGTGGTCTCCCGGAGCTGTAATCCGGAAATTTTTTTGCCCACGTGGACGCTATTTTTGGGCAAGCGGTAGTTTTTGATCTGTACCGACCACGGATAGCGCTCCTTCGCCTTTTGTAAAACGGTGTTGCGGTACTCGTCGTCCTTCTCGTGCACCTCGGCGATGAATGTCTCCCGAAACATGCGCTCAAAGCGGCTGTTGGACTTGAGTAGCTCCCGCCAACCAAAAATCCCTTGGCCAATGGACAGTAGGGCGAAAACCGTCAGCGGATAGCCCGTCGGCAGGTAATTGGACGAGACGGAGACGAAAATAATGCCAAAAAAAAGTAAAACAATGGACAAAATAACGTGGCGGATCACCCGAATACTGCGGCTGTCATCCTGGTGCTCGATGCGGTCGACGGAACTGAAAATCTTGTCCAAAGCGAGGTTGATCACCGAGCCAACGTTATTTACAACCCCAACAAAAATTGGCATAATAACAAACGCGGAGATCCCCCAAATCCCGATAATCGTCGGCGTCTCGTAGCCCGAAAGGACCGAAAATGTGTGCCTCTGGATCAGGTGCGACGCGTAGGAGGAGAGACTCATCAGCCCCACTAACATCAAAAAATACCAAATTAAATGTAAAATAAATCCCTTCGCCTCCCGCAGTAGCGTCATTTTCTCGACCTCCATTTTGGCCAGACGTAAAAAATTTCCGTAAAAATTACCCATGTTGCTCACCATCTTCGGGACCATCCGCTGCAAAATGTCGTAGAGGGGATCGATGTATTTCCGCAGCAGGGAGCTGAAAATAATGGTGCAAATCGAAATCCCAACCGCCAGCGTCATCAACGATGAATCCGTCACCCCCAACGAATTCCCCAGCGCCGCAATCACAAAGCTGAATTCCCCAATCTGCGCCTTGTAAATCGATGCGTAAAAGGACGTTTTCGACTCCTCTCCCGATAAATACAAACCAAACCAACAAACAAAAATTTGCATCACCGTCGCAAAAAAACTAATGAAAATAATGGCGCACCAGTGCTCCGAAATTTTGACGGGATCAATCAGCATCCCTATGGCTACGAAAAAAATGGCACAGAAAATGTTCCGCAATGACTCCGTCGCCTCCTCAATTTTGTGCGCAATAACCGACTGGGATAAAATCGATCCCGCTAAAAATGCCCCCAATTCCGCAGAAAAATGCATCTTCTCCGCCAACTCTCCCAAAAAAAGCGCCAGTCCAACCGCTACCAACACAAGCAACTCCGGCGAAGACATCTTCTCCAGTAACGCGGAAATTTTCGCACCAAAAAATCGCCCAATTACGAATACCATCACAACGAAAACCCCTACCAAAAATATCACTTGCTCCACCGCTTTCCATTCGAAAAATCCGCTCATCGAAATACCGGAAAGAACAACCAATAATAAAATCGCCACGAAATCCTCGAGGATGAGAATCCCCACCGATAGCTGGGCAAAATGCGCATTCAATGCCCCCTGCTCCTTCAGTATGGGAATGGTCATCATCGTCGAACTGATCGCCATCAGCGCCCCTAGAAATAGGCCGTTCAACCCCGACCAGCCCAGAAATTTCGCCGATAAAATCCCCACAAACATCATCCATACCGTCTGAAATATCACCGCCAGCAAACAGGGCCCGAGCGTTCGCCGCAACTTGTCCAGGTTGAATTCCAAACCGATGTAAAACATCAAAAATATGACGCCCAATTCACCAAATTGGTGCAAAATGTCGTAATTTTGGATGTATTGGGAAAAAAACAGATGCGGCCCGATGACCAAGCCGCTGAGGATGTAGCCCAGCAGGAGCGGCAGGCGCAAAAGATGGAAAATAAACCCCGCTACGCCCGCCGTCGTAATGAGAATCGCAAAATCCCGAATCAAACCGCCGTCTTCCATAAGCTCGGTATACTAATAGCTTTAGCGAAATCGTAAATAAAAGAAAACGCGGGATTCAAAATTTTCGAAAATTTCCCCAAAACAGGGAAATTTTACTTATTTTTAGCGGCCGTTGGGTTCCAGGTCGTAGCTGTCTTTACCATCGACGACGTCCCAGCCTTTTTCTGCGAGTACCCGGCGCAGGCGGTCCGCTTCGCCAAAATTTTTATTTTGCTTTATTTTACTTATTTTTAGCGGCCATTGGGTTCCAAATCGTAGCTGTCTTTGCCGTCGACGACGTCCCAACCTTTTTCCGCGAGTACCTGGCGCAGGCGGTCCGCTTCGCCAAAATTTTTATTTTGCTTTGCCTCCCAACGTTGCGCGGCGAGTGCGGCGATAGCGTCGGGGACGGACGGCGCTCGGTTTGGGTCGGTGTCGGAGAAAATTTCGATGCCCAAAATAAAAAAAATAGACCGCAGTTCCTCGAAAAATTGCCGATCGGCGGCGGCGGTACGGTTCAAAACGGAAAAAATTTCCCCCAGACATTTCGGGATATTGAGATCGTTTTTGAGCGCTTCGATGGCGGCGGCGAAGTGGCGATAGGTGGCGATTTTCTGAGGTATAGTCTCGGTTTTTTGGGAATAATCGGCGGCATTTCCTTCAGCAGTACTCCGCAGCTGGGCGACCTTCGTCCGCAATTTTTGGAGCGCACTCCGGGCGGCGTCGAGTCCGGAAAATGTAAAATTTAAAATCTGCCGGTAATGGCCGCTGAGCAGCGCGTAGCGAACCCCGTCCGGCGCGTAGCCCCTACCCTTCAAATCCATCAAAGTGAGGAGATTACCCAAACTTTTCGACATTTTCTGACCCTCGACTTGCAGGTGCTCCGAGTGGAACCAGTGGCGCACAAAGGGCTTCCCCGTAACGCATTCCGCCTGGGCGATTTCGTTTTCGTGGTGCGGAAAACAGAGGTCAATCCCGCCGCCGTGGAGATCGATGGTCTCCCCCAAATATTTCATCGACATCGCACTGCACTCGATGTGCCAGCCGGGACGACCTTTCCCCCACGGACTCTCCCAAAAAATGTCCCCGTCTTCCGCCTTGTGCGCCTTCCATAGAGCAAAATCGCTGACCGAATCGCGGCCATACTCGTCCGCTAAATTGGCTGTCTCGCCAGTGTCATTGGCCTGCGGCGCGAGTTGTCCGACGTCGACCCCCGATAACCTCCCGTAGACCGGGAAGGAGGAGAGGCGGAAATAAACGGAGCCGTCCGCAGTGGCGTAGGCGTGCCCCTTTCGGATCAACGCTTCAACCATAGCAATCTGTTCTGCGATATGTTCCGTAGCCCTTGGTTCGCCATCGGGCCGCAGAATATTCAGCGCGTCGCAGTCGCCGTGGAAAATATCGGTCCATTTTTGCGTGAACGCCCCCAATGAAGTGCGCTCCCTCTGCGCTCCGCGGATCGTCTTGTCGTCGACGTCCGTAATGTTGCGGATGAATCGGAGCCGGTAGCCCATCGCCAGCAGGAGCCGCCGCAAAACATCCTGCACCAAAAATGTGCGGAAATTGCCGATGTGGGCGTAGTGGTACACCGTCGGGCCGCAGCAGTAAATCCGCAGTAAACCATCGGGCTGGCCGGGCGCAATGGCCTCCATTCGACGGGTCTCCGTGTTGTAAAGTTTCGCCGTATCCACGGCAGCCATTCCTACTTTATCCCCAAAAAATGCAACGATTTTTGCAGCATTTTCCAACTTTGCCGCTCCCCAGCGACGGAACTTTTGGAAATTTTTCACAATTTTATTTACATTTTTCAAAAAAAAATTAAATTCATTTACAAATTCTGCCATGAAAATTTTTTCCGGGACATCTCATCCTGCATTTGCCCAAGGGATTTGCGACTATTTGCGCATCTCGCTGGGGGCGATCGAGCTGTCCACATTTCCGGACGGCGAGACATTTGTGCAGATCCGGGAGAGCGTTCGCGGCTGCGATGTTTTTATCATTCAGGGGACGCATTTTCCGGCGCACCACCACGCGATGGAGATGTTCATCATGGTGGATGCCATTCGGCGGGCTTCGGCGGCTCGCATCACCGCAGTTCTCCCCTATTTTGGCTATGGCCGGCAGGATCGGAAGGATAGGCCGCGCGTCCCCGTTACCGCGAAACTCATGGCCAATTTACTGACTTCGGCCGGAGCTAACCGCCTGCTAACCATGGATCTCCACGCGCCGCAAATTGCTGGATTTTTTGACATTCCGGTGGATCACCTTTCCGCCGCACCGACGCTCCTGGGGCACATCAGAAAGCAGAATTATGGGGATGTGACCATTTGTTCGCCGGACGCGGGAGGCATGGGTAGGGCGACTACCTACGCCGATGCCATGAATGGTCCGCTGGCACAGGTGGTGAAGCGGCGGTCCGGTGGGGCTCATGCGGAAGCGGTGGACGTAATCGGGGACGTAGCGGGCAGGGATATTTTGCTGGTCGACGACACCACGGAAACCGCGGAAACGCTGACAACGGCGGCAAAATTACTGAAAGAGAAAGGCGCTTTAGCGATTAGGGCGGCCGTTTCGCACGCTCCATTGACTGCATTGGGCCAGGAAAATTTGAGGAATTCCGCCATCGATTCGCTGCTGACGACGAATTCGACGCCCACGCCCTTCGACGCCTCCCTGCCCATTACCAAGCTGGATATTTGTCCTTTATTCGCTGAAGCGATCCGGAAAATCCACGGCAACGGCAGCCTGGCGGAGTTATTCGAAATTAATAAATTTTAATTGAAAAATTTTTAAATTTCTTACAATAAAAGCGGTGTCGCGGTTTCAATCGAAAGCCAGTCTCTCGCTCGTAGAATTAGCAGCAATTATCAGCATTATTGCCGTTTTGATGACGATTTTATTCCCCGCAGTCGGTAAAATTATCGACCGTTTCCAGCGCGCTAGGGCCGCTAAAAATTTAAAAATGATCGCCTTCGCCCACGCCAATTTTATCGCCGATTTCGGCCGCGCTATCCGCTTTAGCGACCTCTCCGCCTTGAAAAATGGAAGCACCTCTCACTGCGACGCCAATTTATTCGCCGCGGTGCTGGCAAAACACGGTTACATCAAAGACGCCTCCGTTTGGGCCTGGGATTTCGATCATTTGGTAAAAAATTACGGGCGGAGCCACCCCCTCCCAACGAAAATCTATGACGCCTCCACCGACCGCATCGCTCCAGAATTCGCAGGCCCCAAAACCGGCGGCGATTTCCCCCTGAGCGTAGCCTGCTGCGTCGTCCAGTGCCCCGGCTTTGACTATGCCCAGCTGCTCAACCCAAAATTCCCCTGCGCCTGCAGCCGCGGGTTATGCGGCGACGGCCGCTGGCAAAAAAAATCCGCTAGCAATGGAGGCGGGATCTGGGGCGATCGGGGCGGGTTGATTGCATTTTTCGACGGCCATGTGGAGTGGTTCGGCCACATAATCAATCGGTTTAAAAAATATAATTCCACGGCGACGACGAGCAGTCTATGCGAGACGCTCCCCAATTGCCATACTGAAAATCTTGCCGATTCCTGCTTCGTCAACTGGGCCGGCGATGGCCTTTCCAGCGGCATCCATAACTAATTTTTCAAAACAAAATGAATAATTTGATATTTTTGTTTTTTTTGTTATTATTTTCTCATGGTTCGGTTTAGGAGAAGTAGAAGTTTCACGCTCGTGGAATTAGCCGTGGCAATCGGCATCCTGTCGGCCCTCTCGGCAATCGTCTATCCCATTACCCAGGCCGTCATGAACCATATCCATCGCGCGAAAGCCGCCAGTAACCTCCGCCTCATCGCCCGCGCCCATGCTCAGTTTATCAGCGACTTCGGCCGCGCCATTACCTCCTCCGATGTAAAAAATATGTCCGGCGATCACGCCCATACCGCCAATAATTTCGCCGCCCTCCTCGCAAAATACGGCTACATCGAAGACGTTTCCATCTGGGCATGGGATTTCGATTATAAGGTGAAAGCTTTCAAAAATGATCCCTCCAAGCCCTTCCCAACGGAAATCTATGACCCTTCCACAAAGGAAATTCACACCCATTTCAAAATTGTCCCTCTGAGCGTCGTCTGTGGCATCGTCCAGTGTCCGAATTTCGATTGTAAAACGCTCCTCAAAGGGAAATTTCCCGCCGCCTATAGCCGCGGACTCCAAAAAAATGGCTCCTGGATCGATTCCTCTCCCTCCAACGATAACGGCGGCGTCTTCGGATCAAAGGGCGGCCTCATCGCTTACTATGACGGTTCCGTCGAATGGTGCCCCCATACCGTAAATAAATTTGTGAATTTTTTAACACAAACGGGAACTTCCAAAATCTGCGAAACCATCCCCAATAGCCACCAACTCTCGGAATCCACCCAGTGCGCCGACTCCAATTTTCTCAGCTGGACCGGCCCTAACGCCTGCGAGATTTAATGATCTGTCGAATGAATTTTCCTAATATTAGAGCCATAAATATGCCTTTCCGACAATGGTAATTCCCACCCACCTCACCCAGGGTGTCAAAGTTTTTAGCCAACGTCAAGTCTTTTTGTAAATTTCCATAAAAATTTCCGCAAAACAATATAAATTTCCCACGGCCTAAATCAATTGCCCCAACCTCCAACGACCCGTGCGATAGCGGTATATGAAAAATATCATGCGGATCATTAGGTCCAATAGCAAAAATTGCCAAACGATTACCGAACCATAGCCAAAATAAATAATCCCTAGCTGAACCGGTAAAACGACGCAGCAAAAAAATACACAGGTGTTCACATACATCGTGAATTTCGTGTCCCCGGCCGCCAGTAGCGTGCTCAGTAAATTGTTGGCGCCAAAATCCAATGAAAATGTTAGCCACGCCCATATTAACATTTCTTTCGCAAATTTGTAAACCTCACCGCTACCCGCTTTTCGTATAAATGCCCCAATCAATGCGTCCGGATAGATGAGCATCCCCAGCGATACCAAAAAAATACACGCCGCACTCAGGGTCACCCAAGACCTCATGTTCCGCGGAATAATCTCAAAGGTCCGCGCCCCTAGCGCATTCGAACATACCGTCCGCGTCCCAGCCGCCATGCCCTCTATGATGAAGAAAAATATCATGTAAATCGAGTGGGATATGCCGTACCCCTGAAATTCATCGGCGGTCACATGCTGCGCAATAATCTGCGTCGTCGTCGCCCAAAAAAATGAATTAATAAACCGATTCAACGCCTGCGGACTCCCTTTGCTTAAACATTTTTTTAATAAATTTTCGTCAAATTTTAACCGATCCGTTGCGTAGCGGCTCCGATTGGATTTTTTGAGAAATAGGATCAATAATACGGCGGTAAATGCGGTCTCGGCAATAACCGTCGCCGCTGCCGCTCCAATCACGCCGTGCTCCCCCACGATCTCCCAGCCGGCTGCCCACGGGAATCGCCCCAAAAATGATAAATCATAGCCCGGAACAATCCCGATGTACCCTTCCTCCGTAACCCGACAGCCAAATACAAAAATAAAATCCAAAAAAGCATTCAAGCAGCCCGACAGAATCGTCAGCACAGAAATAATTTTCGTCTGCCCTCGCCCCACAAAAAATGCACTCAAAACACCGTAGCCGATGACATGAATCGGCACAAATAGCGAAATAATTCTCAAATAGGGTACGCCCAGCCGCGCAATGTTGCTGGCTACCAAATGGGGAATAACCCATATAGCGAGCGGAATAAATAGAACAAACAGAGACAGACAAAACCAAATCATCTGCCAAATCACCGGCCCAATCTCCCGATAGCGCCGCGCACCGTTGTACTGCCCCACAAAAACTTCCGCTATCAGAGAAAATTCGAGAACCGTTCCGGCAAACATCCAGTAGGATTGTATGGCGCCAAAGCAGGAATTGAACGCCTCCGTCGAGTAGCGGCTGAGAATAATGCGATCGATGACAAGCATCATATAGCCCGCCGCCGCCGATAGCATGATGGGCCAAGACAGCGCACACAACTCACCTATCCCACCGGGCGTGTACTTCGTTAATTTTACATCACTCATATATTTTTTACGGCTACTTCATAACTCCATTTCTCACGGCAGCCGTCTGAAAACGGAACGTTTCCTAATTCCAGGCTCTAGGGATCTCCATGGGAAAGGCAACCCAAAATTTATATATAAAATAAAAGTAATCCATCGAGATTTTTTACGGAAATATTACGGCGGAAGATTTTTTTAGAAGGATTTTATTAAATGTGCCAGGGCAAAAGGCGCGCCAATCGAATCCCGTTTTTTGTCAGAAAAATTCCCTTCTCCGCCACCGAAGATAGCCCAAAATACGTCCCATGGAAAGATTTCGGCAACACTCCCACCGCAACCTCCAAAAACGCAATGTCCGTCGGATGTGACGCCCCGAGCGACCACTTTCCGCCATGGACTTCGATCGCTTGGGCATCTCCGTTTAAATATTCCAAGGAAAATCCGTCGGCAGCCAATTTGATCAGATGGACTTCGAAAAAAACCGCCGAATCCGATAGCAAATTCGCGATCCGCCCCACCTCCGCCGCAGGAAATGCCGCACTCAAATCGCCGTCCGAAGAAAAATTTTCCAAAGCTGCCTTACTTTCGTCTCCATCCAAAATAAGCCTAAATAGGCCAGCCGCGCCCGAAAAATCACCGCCCAAAGCCGTCGGCAACGGCGCTAAACTGTAGCAGATCGCCCTGGGGCCTTCGGCGGAATTGATAAAAAAACTCAGCGAAGGATAGCCGCTGACGGGACTGTCCACCCGGAATTGCAGGGGGTAAGCCGGTTCGTTAATGAGTAAATTGCCGAGGGAAACGCTCCTATTTTCCCAATTTTCTTCGATCTCATCCAAAATCTGCAGCGCCCCGTAGGCTAACTTCGACCGCCCGTGCTCCCCATTTTTGTAGTCCAGAAGGGTGTTGATGCCGATGGCCGCAAACCCAACAACCGCAACCATAATCGCGCTGGCGATGAGAATTTCCAAAACCGTAAACCCACGAGTACCCTCCTTAAATCGCATAGAATCTGGTGGAGGTGGTGTATTTTTAAAAATGCGGGCCGCAACCCATTTTTGACTTCCATTGGCTCAAAAAATTTTTACTTTCAAACACCAATTTATCGTTTTATGTGCCCGCGAATTCTTAGTTTCTTGGGAAACGTCCTCCGAAAAATGAAAATATTACCCCAATTCCCCAGCGAAATTTCCAAAACAAAATTACAAAATTTGCCCATAAAATTTTACGAGGGCGACATCCATTTTATCAATAGTGAAGCGGGTGCGCAGCGGGCGGCGGCGGAGATCATGGGGGAGGCGATCGTGGGGTTCGACACGGAAAGCAAGCCCGCCTTTTCCAAGGGCGAAAAATATCTGCCCTCCATCGTCCAAATCGCTACCCAAAGTGGCGCCTATGTTTTCCAACTGGCTAAAATCGGCCAACTGCGCTTCCTGAAGCCCATTTTTGAATGTGAAAATTTATTAAAAACCGGCATCGCCATCCACGACGACGTCCTGAAATTGCGCGACATCGAGGATTTCAAGGCCAATAATTTCCAGGATATCAGCGATTTGACGAAGGTCATGGGGATCAAACAGACGGGGTTACGCAACTTGGCGGGCATTTTTCTCCGCTGCCGCATTTCAAAAATATCCCAAGTAACGGACTGGTCCCAGGAAAATTTATCGCCGCGACAACTCATCTACGCCGCCACGGACGCCTGGATCAGCCGCGATTTGTATCTCGAAGTCAAAAAACACATGCCATAACGCTAACGGATTGATTTTGACTTAATTTTTATAAATTTAGGGGCCGTTGAATCTCCGATTTTGGGCGGCGAAAGTAACCGCGAAATTTTACTGGGCCTCAAAAAAATCCAGCAATCAAATCAAATGACGCCAAGGATAAACTTTGACAACCCCCGATCGATAAAAAATATGGCACCATGCTGCTGTCGGCTATCGTCCCCGTTTACTCCAAACCGCAGGAATTTTTACGGGAATGTATCGAAAGCATTCTCGGGCAAAGTTTCGCAGATTTCGAACTCATTTTGGTCCACGACGCATCGCCGGATCACTCCCTCGCCACCCTAAAGTCCTACGCCAACGGAGATCCTCGCATCCAAATCATCGATCTGAAAAAACACAGCGGCGTTGCGGCGGCGCGCAATGCTGGGCTGGCCCGGGCAAAGGGGAAGTACGTCACCTGCGTCGATTCGGACGACATCGTCGCCCTCGATTACTTCCGGATCCTCGTGGACACAGCGGAGCATTTCGCCCTCGATATGGTCACTTCCGGCGTCACGAATTTCCAAAAAACACAACAATTGCAACCCATAAAACCGCCTAATTTGGAGAAAATTTTTCGCATAAAAACGATTGCTCCCGCACCTACCGTGCAACATTTCATCTGCCGCCTATTCCGGCGATCGACCATTGGCGCGCTCCGTTTTGACGAAAATTTACACGCCGGCGAAGACATTTTATTCATCCACCAAGCCATGCTCCTCTCCCAAAAATACCTCGAAATCAATTACGGGGGCTATTGCTACCGCCACCCGCCCGCCGGAGAATTGGAGGCTTACCGGGCGCAATTTTGTTCCATGGAACACAGTGAAGACTGCGGACTTTCCCGGCGCATCGGGGAAACTTTATATCTGGCGCAGCGGCTCTGTGACCTCGAAAAGTTCGCCAAAAACAGCACCGATATTGCCTTCATCCGCTACCTGGCGACGCGGCGATTCTTGCGCTACGCCGACCGAATTTGGCAGCTACCCAGCCGACGGGAACGAATATTTTTTTGGGAAAAATTTTGCGAAGTTTTCGTAAATAAAATTCAAAGCCAACTATCTCACCGCCTTTGGAAACTTTTTTTGGAGAAAATTTTCGCGCCAAAAAAGATGCGCTGGTACAGCCGAGCCCAAATTTATTGCGCCCGCATCGCCTACGAAATTTACAATATAAGGCAAAATATGGGGCGATTTTTAAATTTTATTAAACTTTATTTTACGGGAGCATGCTAAACATCATCATCAACGCGGACGATCTCGGCGGATTTCGATCCTGCAACGACGGCGTGTTCCAACTGATGTCCCGCGGGAAAATTTCCAGCGGTACGCTCATGGCCAACGGTCCCCATTTTTCCGACGCAGCCCGGCGCAGCAAACAATTCCCCCAATATTCCTTCGGCGTGCACCTCAATCTCTCCCAATTCGCACCGCTCACGTCCAATGAAATTTTCGAAAAACATCACCTCGTCGATCGCCATGGCCAGCTCCGCTTCCGCAAATTTATCCTCCCGACTCCCCAACTGATCCGCGCTATCCAACGGGAATGGTACGCGCAGGTGGCGAAAGTGGTCGATCACGGCATCGCGGTCAGCCATTTCGATGCCCACCAACATGTGCACACGCGGCTCTGGATGTTTTCTGTTTTGAAATTTCTAACAAAAAAATTTAATGTCAAGAAAATTCGTTCAAAATTTGGTATTTATAAATTTTCTCACAGCGGCCACATTTTCAGACGCCTCCTGCGCCAATGGCGGGGATATCCCCACCAATTCGCCCAAAAATACCTATTAAATTTGAAAACGCCCGACCACTTCGCCAACATCCACGACGGCATCGATTTCCTTTCTAGCCACACCGTGGCGCGCCCGCTGACGATCGAACTCATGTGCCATCCCGGAGTGCCCCACTTCGAAGCCGACCTGCCCCTGCTGCTCAGCGACTACGAATGTAAAATACGCTCCCCCTATCGCCTCATTTCCTATAATGAATTGTAAAAAATTTACCGCTGATTTGTTTATTGTAAAATTATACGGGATGGAAGTCGCCTCCCATCTCCAGATTATGGGCCCCAATATGGGCCTTCGTGTCAGGCGCTTTAATCTCCATCACTGCGCGCTCCCGAAATGCCCCCGCAAATCACTCGCGCAATGGTGTTCGCACCTTGCTCAACCCCAGGAAATATGGTTCCTAAAACTCCCCCTACTATTTGTACGACAGCACCGGTAAGTGATCGCTTTTCTTTGCTGGAAAGCCCTCTACACCAACCACAACAACCCGTCGGAACAAAAGTATCGCTCCTCAATAGTTCAAATACAACGTCTACTAATGCCCTGCTAAGACTAATAAGCTGAGCATCAACGTACGCTTCCAATTGTTCAATCGCTTCTTCGGAAATATCCGGACAAATGAAATCTCGAATAATTCCAAGCGTCTCGTCCATAACCCTGTCCTTTATTTGTTTAATAACGCCCCTCTCGCCGTATACGCATTTTTTAGCCTGTTCAAGCTTAAGCAAAACTTCAGGGGAAAATTGTCCACTTCGCGTAATTATCGCATACATATCCGGGTCCGCGATCCGCAATCTCAGCATCTTTAGCACAACCTTAGACTTTTTATCTTCATTTTTTTTGCAGTGCGCTTTAGCGAAGGTCTCTACAACAAATTTAACAAAAGCTGGCGTGGCTTCCTGCATATATGTCATAATGCATCCATTTATTCTGCGCGATAGATTTCGCGTCTTATCTCCAGAGCTCATCTCGTGCCCTGCTGTTTTGTCGAAAAAACCGGTCACCGTAGCCTTCCGAGTCAGATCGAGCTCGGATGGAGCTAAATCCTGACGCCTTATATGGTGCCTTCTATGGTGTTTTTCTTCGCCCTGTAGAGCGAGTTCGGGCGGGGCCGACTTCTGGGGTCTTTTAAATGTAGGGATACCTGTCCCACTCAAAACTACTTCGTAGGGGCGTTGTGCTTCGAATTCTTCTGATAAGCCTTCTTCGGGCGAGCAATCGGATAGCTCTTCTCCTCCTTCTGACTCCGAAACGGGCGAGGAACGTTGTACAAACCTGAACCTTTGGGGCCCTTTTCCATGCCGCCTTTTCACCTCTTCCGAACTAGAACTAGAACTAGAGCTATAACCAGAACTGGAGCTAGAATCGGAGCTGGAGCTGGAAGAATGCGAAGGTGGTCTTGTCCAAGCAGCAAAGGCAGAGTTGTAAAATAACGCACTGCCGTAACTTGCCGCTACTACTAAACGAATCTTATTTTTTGCTGTCATAACGGAGCATAGTATAGCCCTGTTTTTGCAATCTTTAATATTTTTTTTAAAAATATTTGACAATTAAGGCATTTATCTCTGGGATCATTTATAGTTCTCAAAAAGCGAAAATAAAGATTGACAAACTCAATTTAAAATACTCTGATCGATCCAAAAATTTTTATCCGCCACACTTCGATTTATGGTTGCGGTCCGCTTTACTATTCCTTAGCCTCGAAATTGCGTCCCATGGAATTACTGCAATCCCTCTACTCCCGGTTATTATCGTTAGATTTGATATCCATTTTTTGGGTGATCATTTTTTTGGGTGGCTCTATTTTTGTCCACGAGCTCGGCCATTTTATCGCCGCTAAAAGGAGAAAATTATTTGTACCGCGGTTTTCGATCGGCTTTGGCCCGAAATTATTTGCGAAAAATATCAAAGGCACGGAATTCTGCGTCGCGCTACTGCCTTTGGGGGGCTATGTCGCCATCCCCCAGCTCATGGGCATCAAAGAGCTCGAGGGGCAATACGAAATCCCAGAAAATACGCCGCCCATTTCCTGCGCCGATACCATTGCCGTTGCGGCCATGGGAGTTGTTTTTAACATTATTTTCGCATTTATTTTGGGGACGATCCTCTGGTGCACGGGCATGGAGCAGCCCCAGAGCAGCATGAACAATATCATCGGCTACGTGAGTGCGGAAATTACGTTACCCGGCGGCGAAAAAATTCCCGGTCCGGCGAAGGAAGCTGGGTTACGGGTCGGGGATCAGATCATCGCCATCGACGGCTGCGCAACCCGCGATCTCGCGGATATTACGCACGCCATCGCCTTGGGTAAAAATCGCGACCAAGGAGGCCCCCTGTCGACGATCACCGTTCTGCGCGACGGCCAGCAACAAAATTTCACGGTCCGCCCCGTCCTCTTCGAACAAAACCCGCACGCCAAAGAATCCTTCCGCGTCATCGGCATCGAAACGTTTCAGGAGCTTTTCGTCGCAAAAATTTACAAAAATACGCCGGCCCAGCGCGCGGGACTAGAAGAGGGCGACAAAATTATTTCCGTCAACGGCGAAAAATTGTTTTCCTACTCCCAGTTCAACGATGCCCTGGAGCGCGAGGAAAATTTACAATTGACGGTCGAACGCGGTGAAAAAATGGTTAATATTTCCGTCCGCCGGGAGCGACTTTTCCGGACACGCCCCCGTTTAAAGATGGCTACGACCTATGGAAATTGTGAAGTTTTGCCGGATTTTTTTGACAAAAATGTCATGCGCGACCCCTATACCGACAGCTGCACGCTGCAACTCCTATCGCTGGCGCCGGGGTTTCGGGAGCCGTTTCCGGAATGGGCGATCGGGGACAGGATCACGCGCATCCAAGGGCAGCCCACCCGCAATATTTCCGAGAGTTTTTCAGCATTTCAGGGGGCGATTGGTTCATCGCCGGCAGTGACCGTCCGCAGCCGAGAGTTCTTTTTGCCCGTCGAAAAGATCGAATTAATACCCGCCGAATCGCGTCACAGCATCGGAATTGAACTTTGCGGGAGCTATGTTTTGGTCCGCAAAAATCCCATCCAATGGATCAAAGAAACCGCTCAGATCATTTTTCTGACGCTGGGGAGTCTCATTTCGCCCTCGTCGGACATCCATTTGAAAAATCTTTCCGGGCCCCCCGCGATTTTAGACGCTTTGCACACCTTTGCCGCCCGCGATCTGCGCCTACTTTTGTGGTTTGTCATGGTATTGAATGTCAATCTGGCCGTCATCAATTTGTTGCCGCTGCCCGTCCTCGACAGCGGGGTTATTGTCCGGGCGCTATTGGAAAAAATATTTCGGAGGAAAATCGCCGCGAAAATGCTCATGCACACGCAGCTGGCGTTTATGATGTTGATTCTAGGGGTTGTAATTTACATAAGTTTTTTTGACATTAGTAAAATTTTAGGGCGCCGCGACGCGGAGCGGGACTATTTCAGGCAACGCCGGCTGGCCATCGACGAGCAATCGCTCTGGAACGGTTTGGGCGAAGCTACTTCCCAGTGAAATTAGATATTCCTCATCGATAAAAAATAAATAAAAGTGATATAATTAAAATGTTGGATAACATGGATAGTCGCCCAAAAATAGTTAAGATAAACATCATTTTCCAGCGAAATTAGATATTCTTTTTCGATAAAAAATAAATAAAAGTGATATAATCAAAATGTTGGATAACATGGGCAATCGCCCAAAAATAATTAAGATAAACGTTATTTTCCGACGAAATTAGATATTCCTCATCGATAAAAAATAAATAAAAATGATATAATTAAAATGTTGGATAAAATGGCAATTGCCCAAAAATAGTTAAGATAAACGTTATTTTCCGTCGGAACTAAAACGCCCGGCGCCCATGAAAAGAAATGCAAATAATAATAGCGCTATTAGAATATTGAGCAAAAATTCCCCATCGAAAAAATTTTTCAAGCCGGACCCATTTCCCAATGCCTTCAAAAAATATATGGCCAGCAATAGCCCACAATTGAGGCGATAAAAAAAACCAATCAAAAAACACATGCCCGATAAAACGAGAATGACAGCCGAAATAATCCCAAAAATAACCGGCCAAAATGTAATGCCAATCGCGCTAAAAATGGCTCCCAAAGTTTGTAGCGCCGAAATGCCTCCGGAAAAATATCGGACGCCAGATGCCACAAAAAATAATCCCAAAAATAACCGAATAAACAATTTTCCAAAATTTTCCTTCTCCCAAAAACTATCAATCCCTTTCATCGGCGGCAATTTTTACATTGAAAAAAAAGAAATCCGCAACATAAATTTTCATGCGACTTAGTATTAGAGTTATTCCCAACGCTTCGAAATCGGAGATTATTTTCCAAGCTTCGAAATTAGAAGTTATTTCTCAAAATAGCGGCAACTAATAATGTAGATCCATGCGACTTAGCATTAGAGTTATTCCAAACGCTCCGAAATCGGAGATTATTTTCCTTGACAGCGGCGAATGGAAAATAAAAATCCAGGCCCCGCCCGAAGATGGCAAGGCCAATGGGGCAATTATCCAATTGCTCGCTAAACATTTCAAAGTCCCCAAAAATTTCATCCGCATCGTCTCCGGAGAAAAATCTCGCCAAAAAATTATCGAAATATTTGACTTGCCCGACCAAAATCCATTGAACAAATAGCGTCATGGCACTGCGAATCCAAAAATTTTTGTCCCAATGCGGCTACTGCTCCCGACGCAAAGCGGAAACGCTCATCCTCGAATCGCGCGTCACCGTCAATGCCCAGGCGGCTGCGATCGGCCAAATCATCGATGCGGCGCGGGATATCGTCAAAGTGGACGCCGTCCGAATCCATTACACCCCACCTAAACAACCCATCGTCTTCATGCTCAATAAGCCGCGGGGCGTTATCTGCACGCACCTCGCCAAATATCCAGAAAAAACGGTCTTCGATTTCATTCCCGACGCCTTCGCTAAAGAGCGCTTCCTCTACTGCGGCCGCCTCGATAGGGATAGTCAGGGCATGCTGATCCTCACCAACGACGGCGATTTTGCCCATAAATTGACCCATCCGAGCTCCAATATTACGAAAATTTACCACGTCACCCTCTCCCGTCCCATCGCTCCCGAGCAAAAAACGCAGTTGCTCCGGGGCATCGAAGATCAAGGGGAGGTTTTAAGGGCGGAAAAAGTCCTCGAATTGCCCACCAAAAATAGCCGACAGACTTTGGAAATCCACCTAAAACAGGGCCGGAAACGCGAGATCCGCCGCATGATCGACGCCTGCGGTTGCCACGTCCACCGCCTCAAGCGCGTACAAATCGGCCAACTTAGACTTAAAAATCTGGGTGTCGGCCACGTTAAATACCTCTCCCAGGACGATATCAGCCGCTTATTCGCCTTATAAATAAAAATAAAGTAAAAATCGAAACGCTTTTTATAAGAAGATATTAGTCGCCTGTTTGTTTTATAAGTAAAAAATAAAGTAAAAATTAAATATTTTTTCCTGGAAAAGATTGGCCGATTGTTTGCTTTATAAGTAAAAATTATTAAAAATAATTAGCGATCCAAGCCGAAACGCCGAATCACCTCCTCGCCGAGCCTCTCGTAAGCCTTCGCTCCGCTGCTCATCCTATCGTAGTCGAAAATGGATTGCCCGAAACTCGGCGCCTCGCTCAGACGCACGGAACGGGGAATTACGGTCGAAAAAGCCAGCTGGTGGAAATGCCTCTGGACGTCCTCCACAATCTGCCGCGATAAATTTGTGCGAATATCAAACATCGTCATCAAAATCCCCCCGATCTCCAAAGACGGATTAATCCCGCGCCCACGCAAATCCTCCACCACTCCCAAAATCTGACTCAGCCCCTCCAACGCTAAATATTCGCATTGCAGCGTCACAATCAATTTGTCCGCGCACGCCAAACTATTCATCGAAATCAGCCCCAAAGCAGGCGGACAATCCAAAATAATCGCCCGGAAGCGGTCCGTTTTTTTAATCGGCGCGAGACATTGGCGTAAGCGCATGAGATAATCTCCCTTCTGGCTGAGCTCCACTTCGATGGCCACGAGATCCACTTCCGCGGGAATAATGCTGAGATTTTTCTGCGACGTCTCCTTGACGCGATCGATGGCATCCGCCTCGCCGTGTAAAACGTCGTACAAACTCCCGCCACTCTCCTTCTTAAGGCCGAGGCCGCTCGTCGTGTTGCCCTGGGGATCCAGGTCGATGAGGAGCGTCGCAACGCCCTTCCGCGCCAAAGAAGCCGATAAATTAATGGCCGTCGTCGTCTTCCCTACTCCGCCTTTCTGATTCGCAATTGAAAAAATCATCGCTGCCATAAGTTTTATCTCCGCTAAATTTTACCCCCGCAATTCAAAATCCGGACGCCGCCTAACCGCCGCTACCAATTCTTCAAAAACTCGGTCAATTTCCCCGTCGGAAGGCGTTTTTTTATCATTTTTAAAAGATAAATTTAAGCCCAAGCTCTTCCTGTGCTCCGGTAAATTTTGTCCGCGATAGATGTCAAAAATACCGATTTCGACGGCCGTAAAAATGCCTCTAGCGATGGCTTCCACCATCCCCTGGACTTCGTCGATCGCCCGCTGCGCCGGATAATCGCGGTCCACAATCAAAGCGATATCCCGTTTGGCCGCCGGGTAGTAGGAAAAGGATTGGTATTTTTTAGGGCCATTGGGGGTTTCAAAGAGCGGAATTTTTACCAAAATTTCACCAATAATGAGCGGCATTTGAAATTCTTTCGCGCCGGCCACATCCAAATACCCTACGCGGGCGAGAATCGATTGCGCCTCCAGATCGCCGATTTTGGCGGAATATTGCGGCTCAAATGGCGGGTCCACTGACACTCCGACGGGCCCAAATTCCCCATCCGTCACCATCGACCAAATCTGCCGCACCAAATGCTTGGCCCCAAAAAACGTCGGCTGCACAAAGGCGTCCCAATGCCCGCCAAAAGATTCGGCCGGAATCAAAAATGCCACGGAAATTAATTCTTCAAAATCGTCCCCAATTTGCCGAGTCACGTGGCCCAATTCAAAAAATTTCGCATATTTATTACCATTTTGTAAATTGTAGCGGAAAGCATCGATCAGCCCCGGAAGCAGCGAAACGCGCATGTGACTCTGATTTTTGACCAGCGGATTGGCAACAGCTAAGGCGCCCTCCGCCTCCCCCATAAGGGAATAATTATAGCACTCGACGAAACCGTTGTCCGACAAAAATTGGATGATGCGCTTCGCCTTCGGCGCACTGCCAACGGACGCCCCAGCGGCGATTTTTATGGCGGCACCCCCATCGGGAATGTTGCCGACGCCGTAAATCCGCAAACACTCCTCAACCAAATCGATGGGCCGCGTCACTTCCCAGCGGTAGGAAGGCGATTCCACAACCCAAGTCTCGCCATCCCCGCGGTGCACGACATATTGCAGGCGCGTTAGTAGGTCGAAAATGGCGTCGTCGTCAATAAAAAATCCAAAAATTTTGCGGACAAAATCCGGCTTTAATTCAATTTTTTTTGGCGGAAAAGCGATATTTTGGGGAGTTTTGATCAGTGGTGAAGCGAGCTTCGCGCCGTATAAATCCACTAACATTTTGGCGGCTATGCGAAGGAAATGCTCCGTTTGGGCCGCATCCACGTGGCGCGCATAGCGATAGGAACTGTCCGTGCTGATCGCCAAAGCCCGAGCCGTCTTGCGCACGCTGTCCGCCGAAAAACAAGCCCCCTCCAAAATAATTTCCTCCGTCTCCGCCGCTATTTTTGTGGCTTCTCCGCCCATGACCCCTCCAATGGCTAGCGGGCGATTTTCATCGGCAATTACAAGCATCGCCGGCGTCAACTCGTGCTCCTTGGCGTCCAATGTCGCTATTTTTTCTCCGGCAAATGCCCCGCGGACCGTAATTTTCCTCCCGACTTTCGCGCGATCAAAGGCGTGGAGCGGCTGCCCGTACGCCATCATCACCCAATTCGTCACGTCGACAATGTTGTTGATAACCGCAACCCCAACCGATTCCAAATCGCGGCGAATCCACGGGACGCTTTCGCAAATTTTTATATTTTTTAAAACAATTGCCCCATATAATTCACAATCTCTCCCGAGGATTTCAACGGCGAGGGGATCGCTCTCCTGGGCCGAAAAATCGCGCTCCGGCGGGGGAATTTCGATGGGCTTTAGCGGCACATTATACCAGGCAGCTAACTCGCGGGCCATGCCATAGTGGGACAGCGCATCGCCGCGATTGGCCGTGAGTTCCAACTCAAAACCGACATCTCCCGTGGGGAAAATTTCGTGAATTTTCGCCCCCAATACATGATTTTGACCTAAAATTAACAACCCGGAACGCTCCGAGCTCAGGCCCAATTCGCCGCCGCTGCACATCATCCCCTCCGACTCAACGCCGCGCAACTTCGATTTTTTTATCCTCACACCTCCCGGCAACACCGCCCCGGGGAGCGCCACCGGTACGCAGTCATTTTGCTTGAAATTAGTCGCGCCGCAGACAATCTGGAGCGGCCGCCCATCGCCGATATCGACCCGACAAACGGCGAGCCGATCCGCATCGGGATGGCGCTCAAAACTTAAAATTTTTCCCACCACAACGGCATCATTGCGCGCAAAGCCCGCCGAAATAACCGATTCAACCTCAAAACCCAATTTAACAAAAGTTTCGGCAATATTTTCCGGTGCGTCGTTTAGGTCAATAAAACGCTTCAACCAACTCAGACTTACTTTCATCGCAACGTAGAATTTCGCGAAAAATCTCCGGAATGCAAAACTAATTTCTAAAAAATAAATGTCTAAAAAATATTTAAAAATACCGCCGATACAAAAAAATCCATCAGGCCGGCTGATGAACAAAATCCTCAAACCCGGGCCCGTCCGTCGTGAATTCCCCCTCAAAAAATCCATATAATTGCCTTATGCGCGTCGGATGACGCATCTTCCGCAAAGCTTTCGCCTCGATCTGACGAATGCGCTCCCGCGTGACCTTGAACATCTGCCCCACCTCCTCCAGCGTCCGACTGTACCCATCCTTCAAACCAAAACGCAGCATCAAAACTTCCTTCTCCCGTGTACTCAGGCTCACCAAAACATCGTCAATTTTCTCCCGCAATAAACTGTAGGCCGTCATGTCGTAGGGGTTCTCCGCAGACTTGTCCTCGATGAAATCTCCAAAGCTGGAATCCTCGTTGTCCCCCACCGGACTCTGTAGCGAAATCGGTTGCTGCGCCATCTTCATGATCGCCTTGACCCGGTCCAGTGGCAAATCCATCTCCTTGGAAACCTCCTCCGCCGTCGCTTCGTGGCCCAGTTCCTGCTGCAATTGACGCTGAATCTGCATGACCCGGTTCAGGATCTCAATCATGTGCACCGGGATGCGAATCGTCCGCGCTTGGTCGGCTATGGAGCGCGTAATAGCTTGGCGGATCCACCAGGTGGCGTAGGTCGAAAATTTGTAGCCGCGGCGGTGCTCAAACTTCTCAACCGCCTTCATCAGTCCCATGTTCCCCTCCTGAATCAAATCCAAAAACGTCAGTCCACGGTTCGTGTACTTCTTCGCAATGCTGATCACCAGCCGCAAATTCGCCGAAACCATCTCCTGCTTAGCCCGGTGCGCCTCCTTCATCGATTCGCGAAAATTTTTTACAATTTCCAGCAGACGCTCGGGATCCACGTTGTACTTCTCCTCCAACTTCATCAGCGCCCGACGAATGCGCTCCAATTGAGGCCCTATATCGATTTTCTTGCGCTCCGCAATCATCCTCGCCTTCGCAATCTCGTGCAGTAATTGCTCAATTTGCTTCAAATCCGGCCGCAGTTTTTGTAAAAAATCTTCAAAAATTTTCATCTTAAAACAAAATCGCTTCATGACCGTCTTCAGCTGCGATTGAAACTGCCGCAGACGAATGGCCGTGCGCTTCTCCTCCTTCTCGTCCATCGATTTTTGCAAATGCTCCCAAACTTCCTGGATTTTCTCCAATA
>JAISBJ010000017.1 GCA_031266235.1 Puniceicoccales bacterium
AAAATTAGCAAAAAAAAGCGTCCAAGTTTAAGAAATATAAAGATCGAGTGGCCGCTGGATCGGATATTTAATGGAGGCAAACCGATGAAGTGGAGTAATTTTTAATTGAAATTTTATACTTGACGAGGACGAATAAGCGTTCAAGTTTAAGAAATATAAAAATCGATTGGCCGTTGGATTGGATATTCAATGGAGGCAAACCGATGAAGTGGCGTGATTTTTAATGAAAATTTATGCTTGACAAGGACGAATGAGTGTGCAGGTTTGAAAAATGTAAAAATTTGGTGGCTGTTGAGTCGGATATTTTTTTGGGAAAATCCGGTAAAATGGTGCGGTTTTTACTTTTAAATTTTACTTTTAAATCAGCCTATGGAAATTTTTCGCTACGACGCAATTGACAGTTCGAACGATGAATGTTTTCGCCGTTTTGATCGGCGGCAGGCGCTCCCATTCGCAGTAGTTGCTGCGACGCAAACAAAGGGAAGGGGTCAGTTCGATCGCACGTGGTACAGCGCAGATGCGGGCAATTTGTACGTCAGTTTCGCCTTCAAACCCCAGCAATCACCGCAAGAATTTCGAGATTTTTCGATCGTCGTTGCGGGAAAAATCGCGGAACGCTTGCAGCAGGCATTCGGCGTCATTTTGACCGTAAAATATCCCAACGATATCTACTGCGATGGTAAAAAAATGTGCGGCATTTTGACCGAATCCCGCGTCGTTGGCACCGAAATTATCTTCGCCGTGACGGGTATCGGTCTCAACGTTGCGGGCGATATTTCCCAGTTTCCCAGCGAATTGCAACCGACAGCGACTACGCTCAGCGCGTGTTGTAAAAGAGAAATTCATCTCCGAGAAGTCGAGGCCATCATCTTCGAAATCATGGAAAAATTGCTGCTGTGACGCGCTTCGCGATGATCTTGCTTGCCAGCCGGTTTTTTTCCCTAAAGTCCCAAAATACCAGCTATGATGGATCGCGAAAAGGAGTTGGAGGAGAAGCAAAATCCGTTCGAAGAATTGACGAAACAGTTTAGCGATATTCTCGGAAAAGCCGGGGCAAATGTAAAAATTGCCACTTTCCCTTTTAGCGAAAACCCACAGGAGGAACTGAACGAAAAACCTCCTTTGGAGCAGGCCGAAGATGATCGGGAAGCGCTCAAACGGATCCACAATTTCAATCTGAAGCCGAAGGAAATTAAGGAGTACCTCGACCGCTTCGTCATTTCCCAGGAGGAGGCGAAAAAAGTGCTGTCCGTCGCCATCTGCGACCACTATAACCACATTTGCAACGCCATCGGCGGGAAATCCCGCAAGCCTTGCGAGTACATCAAACAGAACGTGCTGATGATGGGGCCGACGGGCGTGGGCAAAACTTATTTGGTCAAAACCATCGCGAAATTGATCGGCGTGCCCTTCGTCAAAGCGGATGCGACGAAATTTTCGGAGACGGGCTACGTGGGGGGCGACGTCGAGGACATCGTTCGGAGTCTGATAAAAATCGCCAATGGCAACGTGGAGCTGGCGCAGTACGGCATCGTTTTCATCGACGAAATCGACAAAATAACGAACGCGGTGGGCGATTCCGGGCGCGATATTTCGGGGCGCGGCGTCCAAATTAATCTGCTCAAACTGATGGAGGAAACGGAGGTGAGCGTGTTTAGCCAGGCCGATATGCTCAACCAAATGCGGACGCTGATGTCGATGGGGAGCGGCAAAAAGCAGCAGGCGGACAAAATTAACACGAAAAATATTTTGTTCATTGTGAGCGGTGCTTTCGATAAGTTGGGCGATTTGGTAAAAAAGCGGTTAGGAACGGCGCAGATTGGATTTGGGGCGGCACGGGGGACTGCGGACGGTGATTTTGAATTTTTGGCGGAGGCGCAGACGGAGGATTTCATCCGGTACGGTTTTGAGCCGGAATTTATTGGCCGTTTGCCGGTGCGTGTGGCGTGCAAGGCGCTGGGCGAGGCCGAGTTGGAGCGCATTTTATCGTCGTCGGAGGGCTCGATCATCAGACAGTACGAGGAGGATTTCAGCGGATACGGCATAGACATTGGCTTTGCGGGCGGAGCGTTGGGAGCGGTTGCGCGGTCGGCGGCCCGGGAAAAGACGGGCGCGCGCGGTCTGTTGACGGTTTTGGAGCGCATATTTCGGGACATGAAATTTGAGTTGCCTTCGACGGCCATTCGGTCGATTATTTTGGATGCCGAAGCGGTGAGCGATCCGGGGAGTTTTTTAAAAAATATTTTACAATTCGAAGGTACCGATGGATTGCGGGACATCCGCGGGGACGTGGAACGATTTGTGGAATCTTTTGGGGCGGCCCACGGGATTTTTTTACATTTCACGGCGGCGGCGATCGGAGAAATTGGGGCGATAGCGCGGGAGCATCGGGCGAGTGTTGTGGCGACGTGCAGCCGATTATTTGAGGATTATGGCTATGGTTTGCGGTTGTTGTTGAAGGATGGCGAGGGGAATGATTTTGAAATTCCGCTGGAGGCGGTTCGGAATCCGGACAAATTTCTTTCGGAGCGGATCACTAATTTTTACAATCGCGCGGGCGAGTGATGGGGCATTAATTCATGGTCGGCGGGTCGTAATGGACCGTTTGCGTGGCGGGATTTTTTGTAAAACGAATGTAACCTAATTTGCCGTTGTAGTCGATGCCGTTGGTGTAAAAAATGTTTTCCTCCTCGTTGGGATTGGTGATCGTGAAGCCGATTTGTTCCGCGAGGAGCTTGGCGATTTCGTAGTGGGTGATGGCGAAAATGTGGCTTATTTTCTCTAAAAATTCAGGGTCGTTGCTTTGGACGAGGACGGGAATTTGGGCAACTTCGGGCGTCAAATTTCCAGAGCCGTGGCCATACATCCCGTTTTCGCCGAGCAATTCGTTATGATCCGAGGCCCAAACAATGTAAAAAGTATGGGAATTTTTATTAAAAAATTCAAACATTTGGCTGATCAAGAAGTCGTTGTAGAGCATCGCGTTGTCGTAGTTGTCGAGAATTTTTTGGGGGTTTCCGGAGAATGTGCGCGGCGGCTGGTAGCCCTGGCCGTAGGTCGTTTCGTAGGGCGAATGCACGCTATTTTGGTGCAAAACGATGAAATTTTTACCAAAATATTTCTGTTTTTTGACGAGTTCGAGGAGGTAAAGGTCTTTTTTGAGGCGAATTTGAATGGGGTCGGTCTCTTTGGTGACGATGGAATCGATGTATTGGGCGCCGCCGATGCTCGAAATGAGCGTGTCGCACTGCGTCGACCAGTAAGAAGTTTGGAAACCGCTTTGTTTGGCGAGTTTGAACAAATTGGTTGTGTCGAGGCCCGTCTGCTTCAAATTATCGGGCTCGTAGATCGCGTTGGTGATAAATTTTGTGGAGGAGAGCGTCGAGTTTGCCCCCGAAATGCCGACTTTAAAAATAAAATTATTGTTTATTTTTGATAAATTTTTTAAACGCGGAGTCGTGTCATTGCCCCCGTAGCCGAAGAGCGACATGTGGCGGTAGTTGCAACTTTCGCCGATGATGTAGACGATCGTGATCGGTCCTTTGCGGCTAAAATACTGGTTTTTTTCGACGGCGTAGGGTTGATAGGTTTTGAAGTTGTAGTGTCGGTATTTGACGATGAAGTAGCCGAAAAAACTTTTCAAAGAATTGTAAAGTGTGATGCGCCGCGAATTGGGTGCGAAACGTTGGGAGACGTCGGTGCAAAGGCGGTGGCCGATGCTGCCGAAAATGCAGCCGACGGTGAGCATGCCGAGCCACGGTTTTTTGGCGTCGGACTTTCTGTTGAGGAGGTAAATCGCGGCGAACGGAACGAAAATCATCGGCAAAATGTAGCCGTAATCTTTCCAAAAAAATGCGATTTCGGTCCAGACGTCGCCCGCCTCTT
>JAISBJ010000085.1 GCA_031266235.1 Puniceicoccales bacterium
GAAATGGCTTACATTCCGCTGGACGAGGAGATGAAAGTCAAGGGCAAAGCGGTCGTCGAGGTCGTCGGAGGGCGATTTGGCAAGGCTGGCGGCGCATGGATTCAATCGCTACTGCTCCTCATTCCCGGTTCGACTTATTTTACAATTGCGCCCTACACCTTCAGCATTTTCATGGTAATTTGCGGCCTGTGGATGTTTTCCGTCAAAGCCCTGAGCCGCCGCGTGGAAGCCATTGCGGAGCAGCCGAAGCAGTAAATTAAAAGCAAATTTATATTAAAAAAACCTTCCGCCGGGGAGGTTTTTTTATATTCCTAAATATATCTTTTATTTTCGAAGGGGAAATAAAGCCCGGAAATTTTTACATTTTTAGACATATTTTTTATTTTTTTAGTGAAAAAATAATTCAAAAAAAAGCTTGACTTAGCGCGCCACATTTCTACTTTTCTTTCTTGTTCGGACTCCAACTATTATGGGAAATTTAAAGAAAAAGCGTCGATTAAAGATGAACAAGCACAAGCGCAGCAAGCGTTCAAAGGCGAATCGCCATAAAAAACGCCTATGGGGGGCTTAATGTTTTTCGAGATTTTAGCATTTTTTTCCTTGAAACAAGTCAAGGAATAATGTGATTTTGCTTACCGATGAAGGTCAGTGTAATAATTCCTGCGCGACTGCAATCCTCCCGATTCCCGCGAAAGATTCTGCAAAATTTGGGTGGTATTCCGCTTTTGCGCCGTGTCCTGGAGCGCGTAGGGAAACTTCGGAATGTCGATGAAATCGCCGCGCTCGTCGACGACGAAAACGTCCTACAACTCGTTTTCCAATGGGGATTTTACGGAATTTTAACCAACAAGGATTGTATTTCCGGAACGGAGCGGGTGGTTTCCGTCGCCGACCAATTGGCAGGAGATTTCGCCATTAGCGTGCAGGGAGATGAGCCATTCATTGCCCCGGATTTATTGGAGAAAATGATCGCTGATGTAAAAAATGCCGGCACAAAAAATGCTCCTCCGAGCGTATGGACGGCGATTTACCCCATCGCATCATCGGAAATGCTCTTTAACCCCAATCGCGTAAAAGTCATCGTCGATAAAAATGATCGCGCCATTTATTTTTCGAGGGCCCCCATTCCCTTTCTCAGAGATATAAAAAATCGGGAAAAATGGCCGGGGTGCCACCCATTTTGGGGCCATGTGGGCGTGTACGGCTACCCAAAAGAAATTTTAAGGCAGTATCCGTCTTTGAAAAAGGGAATTTTGGAACAGGCGGAACGGCTCGAACAGCTGCGATTGCTGGAAAACGGGATCCCATTGCAGTGCCTGCGGACTCGGGAACCTAGCATCAGTATTGATACGCCGGAGGATTTGGCCGCCGCGGAAATATTTTTAGCGTCACACCCGGAATTTTGATTGTAAAAGGAGAGATGGCAGAGCGGTCGATTGCACCGGTCTTGAAAACCGGCATACCAGCAATGGTATCGAGGGTTCGAACCCCTCTCTCTCCGCCAAAAAAATACTCCTTTACTTCGCTTTACTATCGCAAAAAAATAAATTGACAAAAAAATAAAAAATTTTATCATGAAAAAAAATTTTGACGCGCCGATTGCCCCACCCTATGCCCTCAGTCCAACGGCGTTTCTCTCCACTGTCAATCCTTTTTTTGAAAATTTATTCAAACATTGCGAATCAAATCAAGCCAAAAAAAATCAACCGGCTCAAAAACATTTTATAGCAAAAGTAACCTAAAATATCTTTCGCCGAATTTTCTTAAAAAATTCACTCGAAAATTGCAAAATATGTAAATCAAACTAAATTAAAAAAGTAATTCGCCTAAAAAATATTCTATAACGAGAATAATCCGGATAAGTCGCTCTTCAAAAAAATCAGCCCAATAATACCTCCCGCCTAAATAATGGCAAACAATTTGTAAATAAAGAAATTTTAATATGGACAATGCGACAATATATTTTTGCTTTGTTGGACTCAACGCAGCGGGAGAGGTGGCAGAGCGGTTGATTGTACCTGACTCGAAATCAGGCGTGCCGGCAACGGTACCGAGGGTTCAAATCCCTCCCTCTCCGCCATAAATTGACTCATATTTTTGTTGCCATTCGACGGCGATTGATTTTATGATGCCGGAAAATGTTTCGGCGTTACGTTTGGAAGCCTTTGAAATGCGCTCTATGGGGGATAAAATTTGCCTGTGGGGATCGTTCTTTTCGTTTGGAAATACTGCTGGGGGTTATATTTTTTCCTTTTTTCGCCTTCAAATTTTGGGGGGACTTGAAACTGCTACTCCTCTCGCTGGGCTATTTCATTATCCTCATCGCCGAGAGCATCAATTGCGCCATCGAAAAGGCCGTCGATTTTACTTCCCGAGACATCCATCCCCTCGCCAAGCAAGCGAAGGACATCGCCAGCGCCGCTGTATTACTCGCCCTCCTCAACTTTACATTGATTTCTATTTACTGTTTTTTTAATTAAAAATTTACATCATCACTAAACAAGCAAACCAGTGCCGCACTGCTGCTCGCTCTGCTCAACTTTTCATTAATTTTTACTTATTGTTTCTTTAATTAAATATTTACATCCCCGCTCAACAAGCAAACCAGCGCCGCACTGCTGCTCGCTCTGCTCAACTTTTCATTGATTTCTATTTACTGTTTCTTTAATTGAAGCCCCATGGACGAGGCGATCCGATTTCTCTTAGCGCTCCAGGATTACGACATGCGCCTCCGCGAATTGATGCAAAATCGCTCCCATATTCCCCAAAATATTGCCGCTTTGGACGAAGATATCGA
This sequence comes from Puniceicoccales bacterium, assembly GCA_031266235.1. Taxonomy (GTDB): domain Bacteria; phylum Verrucomicrobiota; class Verrucomicrobiia; order Opitutales; family LL51; genus LL51. The sequence continues at coordinate 2,798 of JAISBJ010000085.1, forward strand.
GGCGTCAAATCGGAAAATAATTCAGGAAAAAAACGCTATCCAAAATGCAAAATTGGAAACGCAAAAATTGGAAAAAGATTTCAAATCGTCCGAGGAAATGATCGCCGCTGGGAAATATAAATTGGCATTCACAAAAAATTCCAGAGAATATGAAATTTTAGCGAAAACGATCGCCGATGAGGAGCGTAAGGTGGCTCAGTGGGAAGAATTGCTTCTGGAGCGAATGTTGGAAAACGATTCCCGGCAATCGGAATTTTCCCATCTTCAGGAAGCGGCCAATGGCGAAATCCAAAGGCTCCAAAACGAAAAAGAACGGCAACGGCAGCTCTCCACCCATCTGGAGGAAAATATCGCCGAACTCAACCGCAAAATCGCCGCCATGCGCGGGATTATTCAGGAAAATCACGGCCGTTGGCTGCGGCACTACGACGAAACGAAAAGAGCCATTCGTAAAATGCCCTGCATTGTTTTTGTAAAAAATAATCAATATTGCGGGGGATGTAACCTCAAGTTGTCGGGCAACATTTCCGCTCCCGATCCCGCTTTTCCCTTTATCATTTGCGAATCCTGTGCCCGCCTGATCTCCATCGCGCCGGCGCTGGAAGTGGCCGCAGAAGCCAGTGGCGAGGGCGAAGGCGATATTAATTAGTGCTTTACGCCGCTGGAATTTTTCCTTAAACGCAAATTTATGATCGATGCCCTGCCCGGTTTCCGCGAATTTTACCCCGAAGATTGCTACGTCAGAAATTTTATTTTTGAAAAAGTCCGTAAAATGTGTCGATGTTTTGGGTTTGTGGAGTACGATTCGCCGATCCTGGAGCCGCTGGAGCTTTACACCGAAAAATCCGGTGAAGAAATTGCCAAACAATTGTTTAATTTCGTCGATCGCGGCGGGCGCGCGGTGGCCCTGCGACCGGAAATGACGCCGGCTGTAGCCCGCATGATTGGCTCAAAAACGAGTACGCTGAAGCGGCCGCTCCGGTGGTTTTGCGTCGAAGAAAATTTTCGCTATGAGCGTCCACAGAAAGGCCGTTTACGATCTTTTTACCAATTCAATGCCGATATTTTCGACGAAAGTGCCGCATCGGCGGAAGCGGAAGTCATCGCCCTCGCCGTCGCGATTTTCCAGTCCCTTGGCCTATCGGCGGCGGATTTCCACGTGCGCCTCAGCGATCGCCAACTGTGGTCCATTTTACTCAAAATTTACGACATCCGGGAAAATTTGGCAGCGGAAATCCTGTGCATCGTCGATAAAATCGAACGGGAAAATCCCACGGAAATTGTAAATCAATTCGATAATTTGGGCGTGGACGGCGCCTCGCTACTCGCTAAAATCCAGGCATTTCGCACGGTTCACTCGCGGGATGATTTGAAAAATTTTTTTAACTCATTATTTACGGAAAAAAGCGACCTCCGCGGGGAAATTACGCAGCGATTGGAGCAAATGGACGCGCTCGTTACTTCGCTGGAAAGCACCGGCTTGGGGGATTTCGTCACCATCGATTTTAGCATCGTCCGCGGCTTGGCTTATTACACGGGCTTCGTTTTTGAATTTTTTGAGCGGTCGGGGAAATCGCGGGCCATGGCCGGCGGGGGGCGCTACGACGATTTGATCGAGAAATTCGGCTATCCTAAAACGGCGGCCGTCGGATTCGCCATCGGAGATGTGATACTGACAAATATTTTACAAGAAAGATCGCTGCTGCCCGCCTTCGAGCCCAGGTGCAATCTGTACATGATTTTTGGCGAAGCCTCCGGGCCGGCCGCGCTCTACGACGCCCACCGATTGAGATTGGCGGGGATTTCCGTGACCTACGCGCTGAAAGCGGGAATGGCTCCAAACAAGCAGTTCAAGCAGGCTTTGCAGCAGGCCGATTGGGTGGCGACCTACCGCGAAGGGGAGGAAACAGTAACGCTGCGGAACATCGCCCAGCGGAAAGATTACGCAATCTCACGAGCCGAATTGGTATCTTTTTTTCAACAATAAAAATAATTTACAATTATATATGATTGACTGCGAATTTTTACAACAACAACTGCGGGTCATTGTAATATTAGAGGACATCGCTCGACGGAAAGATTACGCAATCCCACGAGCCGAATTGACATCTTTTTTTCAACAACAAAAATAATTTACAACTGCATATGATTGACTGCGAATTTTTACAACAACAATTGCAGACCATCGAAGATCCCGACCTACACATCAGCATCGTCGATCTGGGGTTGATTTACGCCATCGAGGCAAAAAAAAATGAAATTTTTGTCACCATGACCTTGACTTCCCCCGCTTGCCCAATGGGAGATGCCTTGCTGGCCGCCGTAGAACAGGTGATCGCCGCCATCTATCCGGATGTAAAAATAAATGTCTCCCTGGTTTGGGACCCGCCTTGGCACCGAGATATGATCACCGAACTGGGAAAAATGGAGCTGGGAATGCTCTGACGTGGGAAATATGAAGTGCCTGGACCGATACATCGCCCGCGAATTTGGTAAAACTTTTTTACTGTTTTTTATCGTTTTAAATGCATTTTTATGTTTCGTTGACAGCTACGCCCACTTGGAAAAATTTTTAAAATACCACACCCCCTTCGGGGAAATTTTCCGCTACTACATCGCCCACGCCGTCGCCTACCTGCCCCTAACGCTGCCCATCACCTTCGCCGCCGCGCTGGTTTTTCTTGCCACGGCGATGCACCGCCACAACGAAATGCTGCCACTGTCATCCTCCGGGCTGGGATTTTTTAAAATAACGCGAATATTTTGGCTGTTCGGCCTCGCGGGATCGCTCCTGCTTTTGCTGTGCAACTTCCATTGGATCCCCCGCGCCCAGGAATATGAGCAGCGCTATTTGGAGGGCTTCGAAAAAAATGACACCGGAGCGGAAATGAGTTGCGCAAAACACCTCACCCTCAGTACCCCGCAGCGCCTGTGGTACATCAATCGCTACGACAAAAATTTAGCCTATGCCTTTGGGATTTCCGTCTGCGAATACGCGGGGGGCACGGAATTCCGCAGAATTACGGCGAAACTGGGATATTTTGACGAAAATGTAAAAGCTTGGGTTATGGAGCAGGGGCGGGAAATTTTATTCCACCCCGAATTGCAGATCGCCGACCGCGTCAATGTCTTCGACCGCCGAGTATTCGCCGAGCTCAACGATCCGCCAAAGTGGATGCTCCTCCTCCAATTGCCTCCCAATTACCTTTCCCTTTTTCAACTAAAGGAAATCATCGGCTACGAATCCCGCCTATTTCCCGGCGGCCACGCGATTTATCGGATGTATTTTTACGACATTATTTTAAGTTCGCTCGTTTGTTTTTTGAGTTGTTGGGTTGCGTTGCCTTTATTTTTTGCGTTGGCGCGGACCAATCTCTGGCACAGCATTGCCAAGCTATGCGGCATATTTTTGGTCTACGGTGTCATTTCTCATATTTTGCATGCTTTGGCGCAGAAGGCTGCGTTCCCTTGGTTTTATTATGTTTTGCTAATACCATTCGCGTTTCTTCTGCTAGTTCCCCTGCCTTGGCTGCGAAAATTATTATAAGAATTTCTTATATTTTGCACGCTTTGGCACAGAACGCTGCGCTCCCTTGGTTTTATGCTTTGCTAATACCTTTTGCATTTCTTCTGCTAGCTCCTTTGCCTTGGCTGCGAAAATTATTATAAATTATCGTAAATTTTTGATCTACTTCCGCTGTAAAAGATCCGCGATACGCCTTTTGCGATCGTGTTCCAGGAGGGCGTCGAGGAGCAAATCGAGGTCGCCATCCATGATTTGCGTCAGAGAATAGAGGGTCAGCGCGATGCGGTGGTCGGTGAGGCGATTTTGGGGGAAATTATAGGTGCGAATGCGCTCCGAACGATCCCCCGTCCCGACTTGACTTTTGCGGTCCTCGGCGTACTTCTGCCGCTCCGCTTCCTCCCTTTGCTGGAGCAGTCTGGAGCGCAAAACGGTCAGCGCTTTGGCCTTATTTTTCTGCTGGGAGCGCTCATCGGCGCACGTAACGATCATGGCCGTCGGTTTGTGAAGAATTTGTACAGCCGAATCCGTCGTGTTGACCCCCTGGCCACCGGGCCCACTCGCTCGACAAATGCTGATTTCCAGGTCTTCGGGAGCAATTTGGATGTCGATTTCCTCGGCTTCGGGGAGGATGGCCACGGTCGCCGCGGACGTGTGGATACGGCCATTGGCCTCCGTCGTTGGGACGCGCTGTACCCGATGTACCCCACGCTCAAATTTTAACCGACCGAAAACTTCTTCGCCGCTGACCAAAAAACTAATCTCCTTCACCCCCCCGCATTCCGATGGATTGGAGCCCATCAATTCGACCTTCCAACGCATTTTTTCGGCATACATGCTGTACATGCGGAAAAGATCGGCGGCAAATAGACTGGCTTCGTCGCCCCCCGTACCGGCGCGGATTTCGACGATGGTGTTGCGGGAATTATTTTCCTCCGGCGGGAGCATGGCCACGAGGATCGCATCTTCGAGCTCCGATAATTTCGCCTCCAGCAGCTGGCTATCTTCCTCCACTAACGCCCTCAATGGCGCATCAATACTCGCATCTTCGAGGAGCAGCCGGTTGTTGCCGATATCCCCGAGCACCCGATCGTACTCCCGATAGCGCTCCAATAGGGCGGACAATTTCTGGTGTTCCCGGGAAATCTCAGCGGCTCTGCGGCGGTCGGAAAAAAAATCAGGCAACAGTACCTGCCGATCCAACTCTTGAAATTTTTTTTTAAACGGCTCAATGTCAGGCAATTGGGGCATAGGCGTCCTTCAGTGGAAATTCTCGTGCCACACTCACTTTTTTTCCTTCAGTGCTTCGAAAATCCGGTCTTTTATCTCATCAAAAGAACCCTTGGCATCAATCTCATGGTAATCAACAAATTTTTTGAGCAACCGCAGTGCCGGATGCGTTTTTTCGTAAAATTCACTGTAACGGTTGTACGCGACTTCGGGATCGCAATCCGTTTTCCTGACCTCCAACAGTTCCCCCGTATTCTCCCGAGATACCTTCCGATTGTGCTCTTTCGCGTTCTGTCCGCGGGAAAGTTGCCGCTGAATACTCGTTTTTTCGTCAATCAGTAAAACCATACCCGCCATCTGAATCGGTATCATTATCTGCAGTAGCCAGAGGAATTCCGTCTGAATGATCGTGCGGGGATACCCATCGACAATAACACTCCTCGCAAGCCCTTCCTCCATAATCCGCCGCATCACACATAGCGTCACTTGGTCGTCGTCAACTAACCTACCTTGGTCGATCTTTTCCTTGAGATCCGGCGAATTCGCCAACAACTCACTGACCACAATCGGCCGCGTCGGAATGCCCATCGCCCGCATAATATGGCGTGTATTGGTACCTTTCCCTGCGCCGGGCGCCCCGTTAACCCATACAATCTGCCCTGGAAAAGAAACCTTTTTCGTATCACCCGCCGAAAGTTGGTCCCAGATGCGGTCGAATAGGAACACGGCCTCCATAGAAGTCAAAAAGCGGCCATCTTTTGCAAATTTTTCATATTTTTTCTTCTTAAGTAAATCAATGTGTTGATTGAACATTTCCAATTGCCTCCAAATATTCCATTTTTCCACGACAGAAATCCCAGGCAACGTCAGCGATAACATGACCCATCGATAAATAATATATAAAACCGAATTCAAAATAGAAACAAAGGTCTTTTATAATGGGATTAATTTTGGCTATGTCAATCCTCAAAAACTGCAGGACACAATGATTACTAATTTAGTGAAAAAAAATTCCCAAAATGCAATTGTCAAGCCTAAAAAAATTAATTTTTAAAAAATTGTATGATCGGGAATGACCGCATTTTTTCCGATGCACAGCACGCCGTCGCGGATGTACAAGTCTTCGGAGTGGTCCAAAGTGCTGGGTTTGTCGCGGGGGGATAGGATGCAATGGTTGCCAATGCGGGCGTCTTCGTCGATGATACAGTCCCGAATGACACAATTTTTCCCGATGCCCAATGGCGGTAAATGAGGATCTTCGGCGGCGGACTCCTCGAAGTGGCTCGCCCCAATCATCAGCACATTCTCCAATTCCGTGTGGTCGCGAATGATCGCCCGCTCTCCAATGACACAGCGCTTGAGCGCCGCACTCGAAATAATGGCTCCGTCGGCAACGAGCACCTCCCGCATGCTACAGGCATTAATTTTTGCGGCCGGTAAGGTCTTGGGCTGCGTGTAAATGGGGTTTAGGGTGTCAAAAAAATTAAAATCGGGGACCAAATCGGTCAACATGAGATTGGTCTCAAAAAAAGAACGCACCGTTCCAATGTCCTCCCAGTAGTCCTCAAAAATATACGCCTTCATCGCCACTTTCCCCAGTAACCCGGGGATAATTTCGCGCCCAAAATCGCTGCCCTGCCCGTTGAGCGCCTCCTG
>JAISBJ010000010.1 GCA_031266235.1 Puniceicoccales bacterium
GGCCGACGCGGCGCTGGCGGCGGTGGCGCTGACGCTCTGGATCTTGTTGACCTTGTGGCTTCGGCTTCCTCCAATAGCCTCATTGCAGTTGCTCGCACTACCGGATCAAAGTCTCCAAATAATGCTCGTACTCTTTCTATGTCCGCTCCCCGCTCAATCAGATCCCAGCCTTCATTCCTAAACTCACTATTCATTCCTTCAAGAGCACAGTCGAGTGTCAGACTAAACAATGCATTGGTAAGACGATCGTCGGTGGGCCGATCTGGCTGACGCGGCGCAAATGTGGAATACCCTGAGGCTCCTGACTCAGGCTGTCGTGCTGACGGCGGTGATGCTGGTAGCGGCTGAGGTGGCGGTGGCGCTTCAAATCTTAATATATCTGCAGCATCGATTCTTGCCAATAGCTGCCCTACAATTGCTTGCGTTTTCCGAGGTCCACTAGTCGTCAACCATGCCCGTACCTCATCCATATTCGCTCCTCGCCGAATCAACTCCTTAACCTTATTAATAAATGCATCTTCATCAAGTATCTTCCATGAACTGAATTTTCCTACTTCCGCGGCACGGTCCAATATCAGCCTTCCCAATTCATCGGTAGCAAGATTGATGCTCGGCTGACCTGACTCAGGAGCTGAAGCCTGAAGCGATACCACTCCGCCGGTGAAATTACTCAGCAGATATCCGCTAAGTATAATATTTTTCATTAAACTTTTGTTATAGTTTTTATTTTTTCTCATTTTAATTTCCTCGAACGGGAATTATCCCAGATTGCTCTCCGTTTGTCAAGCATTTTTTTTAAAATTTCAAAAATAAATTTCGCCGCGGAAATTTAGCCCCGGCAGAAAAAATTTTCCCCCGTAATTTAACCGATTTAACAAAAACTTCAAAAAAATTTTAAAATTTCCCCGGCCGTAACGACCGCCGTCCCGATCTTCCCGACGACAATCCCGGAAGCTAAATTCGCCAGTTTGGCCGCATCAATAATGGACTCGCGGGCCGCTAATGCCGCCGTCAAAAACGCAATCGCCGTATCCCCCGCACCGGAAACATCAAAAATTTCCCGCGCATCACTCGCAATCTGCCCCACGATTTCGCCGCCCTTCGCGACTAACATGCCGTCCTGCCCCAGCGTAATGACGAGAAATTTCGGCCGCTGGCGCGTAAAAATCGCGCGGCAAATTTCGGCGGCGTTAAAAGAATTGTAAATTCCCGCACCCGCCATCTGAAGCGCCTCCGATTTATTGGGCTTGAGGAGGTCAATCCCCCCAAATTGAACGCCACTTTTCGGCTTCGGATCGGCCGCCGTAAGAATCCCGCGGCTGCGCGCCGCCCCGATAATCCGATCGGCAATGCCCTGCGTCACGACCCCCTTGGCGTAATCCGAAAAAATAATCGCGTCCCAATCTCCAATCTGAGCCAACCATCCCCCCCCGTCCATCGCACGCTCCAAATCATATTTTTCCGGCAAATCCTCGGCGTCGAGGCGGCATAGTTGCTGGCCGCGGACGATGACGCGCGTTTTCAGGATGGTGCGCGCATTTTTTTGTTGACAACGGGGATCAAATCGTATGCCATGGCTCTGGAGCAGATGTTTCAGGCGTTCTCCGGGAATATCCTCGCCAAAAATCCCCAAAACTTCTACGCCGACGCCGATGGAACGCAAATTTAGCGCCACATTTCCCGCCGCGCCCAGCGTTTCCTTTTCCCGCTCGATGTCCACAACGGGCACCGGCGCTTCGGGAGAGATGCGGTGGGCGTCGCCAAAAATGTAGCGATCGAGCATCAAATCCCCGATCACGAGCACCCTGAGCTTCGCGATCCGCTCCAACAAATTTTCCCAATAATTTGCTTTATTTTCATTTAATTGCCTTTGCATTGCTCCAAATTTTTACAAATAAAGTGGTAAATTTTTTCCGAGGCCCCGCGATTTTTTTCGAACCAGTGGCCGATATTTTTTGCCAAAATTTTCCGCCTCTGGAGATCCTCCGCCAACGCAGCAATCGCACGGATCGCCTCCCGCTCGTTCGCTACTTTTATAGCCGCTTCTTCCCGCTCAATCTGCGCGCAAATGTCGCGGAAATTCGTCATGCGGTCGCCGTAGACGACGGGCACCCCAGCCATAGCCGCTTCCAACGGACTTTGGCCGCCACTGTGCGGAGGCAAACTTTTCCCGATGTACGCCAAATCGGCCACCTGCACCAGCCGACTTAACTCCCCCGTCGTATCCCCCAAACACACGTCGACCTCCCGCGGCGCTCCGCCCTGCGACCGCTGCCCAAAGGATAGGCGCTCCCCGCTGAGCCACTGGACCAACTCGGAACGGCGCTCGGCATGGCGCGGCACGAGCAGTAGGGCCCAATCGCCCCCCGATTTTTCGCTCCGCTTCCGACGAATCTCCCGCAACGCGGCCAATAGCAGTGCCTCCTCGCCGGGCCAGGTCGAACACCCCGCCAGTATAAATGAATTTTCAGGAAATCCTAACTCTTTTTTTAAATTTTTCCGCTCCGGCGGCGATAATAATGGGGCCGGGATGTCACACTTGATGTTGCCGAAATTCTCAATTTTTTTACTATAAAAGGCGGCGATTCTCCGGCGATTTTGCTCCGAAGAAGCCACGATGAAGTCCAATTTTCCGAAAATCCAGCGCGCGAACCGCGAAAAATTCCGGTAACACTGGAAGGAGCGATCCGACAGGCGGCCGTTGATCAAAAAAACGGGGACACGCCGCACCTTGGCCTGGTAAATGTGTTCCGGCCAGAGCTCACCTTCCACGAGAATCACCGCATCGGGCCGAATACGCGCCCAAGCTGCCCGGCTAAACAACCAAAAATCCCACGGAAAATAGCCATGAAATAAAATATTTTGCGGGAAATTTTCGCCAATGACCCTACGGGCCGTGGTCGTCGTCGTCGTGAGAATAATTTCGTAATGCTTGGCCAGCAACGCGACCAAACGCTCGATCGCGCGGACTTCTCCCACGCTGACAGCCTGTATCCACAGGCGCTTTTTTCCCGATTTTTGCAAACGGGGATAGATCCCGAAGCGGTGCCGCCAGTCGCCCCCATAGCCGCCACGCTTCAGCATTTTCGGTAAATTTTTTAAAAAAAGCACTAAAAAAATGGGAAAAAATAGGAGGCGATAAACAAAAATCATTTTGCATGGCGATCATGGGTAGAAATTTTCGATGACAATGCGAAATTTTTAAATTTCACTTCCTAAAGTTTCCGACGAGTGAGGCCTCGAATATGTTTCAATCTCCTAAGGCTGAAGTTGCATGTCTTCCCAACATTTCTTTACAGTATTTATCACTCTATTTACTCTTTTATCCATCTTTTCTAGCTTTTTCTTTTGTCCCATTAGCCCCCCAGTCGATTGGGGGGGTGAGTCTATTCCGAAGAAGAATCTGAAGGTATTAGCTAGCGCTATACCTTCTCCAGTGCGGATTTGGTCTAATAGAACTTGCCTTCGAGGTTGTTGTTTTTCTTGTAATTGGGCTCGCAATTGATTTACAAAACATTCAAACTTTCCTTGGTCTCCTTGAAAAAATGGCAAAAATTTCTTAATTGCATATATATTAGGTCTTTCCTTCTGTTCAAAAGCACCTAAACAAATAGTAGTTAATTGCATTTCAGCAACCTTCATGCGCTGATTTTGGCCTTCAAATGCTCCTATTATCTGCTCTTCATTGACTCCAATAGCAGCACCCAGCGTTAATAAATCTTGAAATTTCTTTTTCCCAGGGACTTTACCACTCTCATTCCATGGCTTTAACAGTGCCGCTAGGGCTTCTTTGAGGGGAAATGTCTTCTCTATTATCTCATTCACGATGGGCGGCGGCATATTTGAGTATTGCTTAAAAATTATCGCTCTGGCGTCTTCTGTCGACTTACCCTCTTCACGTAACTTTTGGGCTTCAGCTGCTATTCTGTGGGTGGCAATCATTATTGGTTTCTTTCCTTCTTCGATTCTCCTTGCCTGTAATGCAGCCATCGCAGAATCTATGGCAGCGACGTCTTTAGGATCGGGATATTCTTCTTGAAGAATCGTTCTAATATTTTCTAGCGGCATACTTACTCCATAAAGCCTTCGAGCTTCAGCTGCTATTTCTCTTGAAATTTCTTCGTTTGGTCTTAGATCATTCTGTATTACATTTAGTTCATGATTTATGATAGTTTCATACCCGGGAAACTCAGCTAGAAGTATCCTTCTAGTATCTCCTATTTCTTCCTCTTCATTTACATAAAGCTCTTCGGCTCGTTGCTTTATTTGCTCTGTTACTGTTGTCGGTCTTTTTTGTTTCGGCTCTTCCGGCTGATTCATTCCAGCCATTGTTTCATCGATCAGTTTCTCCGCCTGCGGAATCACCCCTATGATCTCTCTTGCATCGGCACCTCCAGCAAGTAATTCTCGAACTGCATTTCGATCGAGAGGTGCTCCATTGAAAAAATGATTTAGCAATATATTAGTTAACATCATCGTTAATGCTACTGCCGAATCTCTTTCTTCCAAAGATATTGACTGTGGCGCCGCAGCTTGGACCGATGCGATCCATTCAGGGCAATTTCCAGCGAGGAAACTCCCCAATGCAATATTTTTTACTACTACTTTGTAAATATTATTTCTATTTTTACTCATTTTGTCCTCCAATGGCTCCATTTACATAGAGCAAAAAAAATAAGTCAAGAAAAAAAATGATTTTTTTTTAAAATCAATCGACTTTTCGTAAAATCGCACCTTTTTAATAAAATTTTTATATATTTCCGTAAAAATAGTAAATTAACTGTGATTTTCCAATTTATTTCTCCGCCGCCAAGCGGATCGTCGTCCACCGCCCATTTCAAACTTGATTTTTCAAAAAAATTTCCAATGAATACCGACCCATGGCATCGCCCACCGATATCCGCAAAGGCCGAGTGATTATGTACCAAGGGGTTCCGCACCTGGTTATGGAAATGCTGCACCGCACCCAAGGGCGCCAGGCGGGGTTCATCCAGACGACCCTCCGCAACCTCCAAACCGGGACTTCGACGGCCGTAAAATTCCGCAGCACGGAGAGCGTTGAATTTTGCCACGTATCGACCCAAGCGCTCGAATTTTCCTTTACCGACGAACAGGGCGTCCATTTTATGAACCCCGAAACCTTCGAAGACACGGTGATTCCGGCGGAACTCGTCGCCGAGCAGCGGCAATATTTGGTGCCCAACTACGCCTACGATTTACTTTTTGTTGACGACAGGCCGGTGGAGGTGCGTTTGCCGGCGTCAATCGAGATGAAAATCACCGAATCGCCGGAGGGCATCCGCGGGGATTCCGCCTCGAACGTCCAGAAGCCGGCGAAGACGGAGAGCGGCCTTACGGTTCAGGTCCCGCTGTTTATCAAGGAAGGCGACGTCATTCGTGTCAGCACGGAAACGGGTAAATATCTCGGGCGGGCGTAAAAATTTTTATTATAAAGTGATAATTTTTTTACCGCAAAGGAGCTATCTGTAAAAAAACATCGGCATAAATTTTCGATAAATGTGTGTCGCTATTTTTGTTTTATAGTAATATTTTTATATTATTTTTACACATATTTTCGGTCTATAATGATATTTTTCGCGTCGCTGCGGACGATTTTTTGTTCCGCCAAAACCCCGCCGAAGACCGTCCCAACGGAAACAATGGAGTCTCTCCCGACCAAACTCCCCGGCAAAAGTACCGCGTTGCAGCCGATTTGGACGCGCTCGCCTAGAATCGCACCCAATTTTTTGAGGCCCGTCGGAATTTTTTCTTCGCCCACTTTTACCGCAATTTCCCGCTTGTCAAAACGCAAATTGGACAGTATAGCGCCCGCCGCTAAATGGACGTGCGACCCCAAAATCGAATCGCCCACGTAGTTGAAATGCGCGACCTGGACGTGGTCCATGAGCAGCGAATTTTTAATCTCACAGCCATTTCCAATTACACAATTTTTACCAATAATGACATTCCCGCGAATCAGCGCGCCGCTCCGAATTTCCGTCCCATCGCCGATATACACGCGGTCTCCGATGGTGCAAACGGCCGGCAATTTTACATTTTCCCCCAAATATACACTATCCCCGATCTGGATCGCCGATGCCCTAGAAAACAATTTTTTAACACTTTTTAAAAAACTATTGCGAGGTTTAAAACTTTCGTAAGCCAGCAGTGCTTTTTCGATGTTTGGCAGCCATGTCCACGGATAACTTTCGTCGGAAAAAAAATAGGAAAATGCTTTCAAACTTTTCGGAAAACGGAAGAAATCGCTCGCTCGCATGGACATTAGATCCGCCAATGCAAATCAATTCCACTACTTTTTCGAGAAAAAATTTCGCTACAATCGTAAAATTTCAGCAAAAAAATGTTGACAATGTCAAAAAGCCGGACCAGACTGGAGGTATAAGGGTGGGGTAAGCGGCATGTTTAAATTCTGAGTTGATTATTGTAAATTTTATTTTTTTGTCAAATCAATTTTAAAAAATTTTCTTTATTTTTGAAATTTCACGACGGCGTCGTTTTCCAGGCTGAGGTCGATGCGTTCGACGGGCAAGCTATCGCGAATTTTGGGGGTATTGAGGACGAAATCGAGGCGTTTCAGCTGCTCATCGAAATCGCAATCCCTAAAAATGACCGAGGAAGCGCACTGGCAGCGCACGTGGATCCGGGACCACGGGACGGATTTTTTTTTCAAATGCTCGATGGAAACAACCTCCATTTGG
>JAISBJ010000061.1 GCA_031266235.1 Puniceicoccales bacterium
ATTACCTGCAGAGCAAAAAAAATTTTTTCCGAGGTTATTATTCCAGCGGAAAAATATTATCAAGTTAGCGCGTTTAAGCTTCAATAAACCCCCATATGTTTGTAAAAAATTCATCTCGGAGCACTTTAGCGGCCTCTTATAAAGTAAAAAATTTCCCCTTTCCGAGACTACTATTTCAGCGGAAAAATATTATCAATCTAGCGCGTTTAAGCTTCAATAAACCCCATATGTTTGTAAAAAATTCATCTCGGAGCACTTTAGCGGCCTCTTACAAAGTAAAAAATTTCCCCTTTCCGGGCTACTATTCCAGCGGAAAAATATTATCAATATGAACGCATCCAAAGTTTTTAGCACCCTATTCTTTGATAAGAAAATTCATCGCAGGCGCTCGCAGATTATTCGGTAAAAATTTTACATTTCGATCCAATTTTTATTCAAAAAAAAAGGGCCATCGGCCCTCGCTTCGGAAGAAAATCACACATTAAATTAGAGAAAAATTCATCCCTAAAAATTCCCTAGTCGCCATCGGAGGCATCAAACTTCACTGCGCTGCGGACTTGCTCAATAAGTGGCTTGCTATCGGATGTTTCGTGTGAATTGTTGACATCTTTTTTATCTTCAGCCGAACGACTATCGCTGCCCTCGGCATCCGCGTTCTTCGAAAATTCATCCGCAGGAGCGGCGGTTTCCCCTTTGGGTAAGGCCTGCGTCATCGCTTCACTCACGCTTTTGAGCATTCCGCGACCCAAATGACTCACCTTCTCCATCGCAGACTTCACCGATCTTACTCCCGGTAAATTGAAAATCGCTCCAAAAACATTCTGAATCACTATGCCCACTCCATAGTTCTGCAGACGTGCCGTTACAAAATCAATCACTTCTTTCCTGGAACGCACATCCGTTAAAGTCCAGGTTTGATTGACATCGATCACTCTCTGTTCGTCAGAAGTGGTGACATTATGGAGCTCGAAACTGCCCACGTGGATCGTCATTTTCCGGATCACGAGTCGACCACCACCCTGCGCGAAAAATTTCAACGGCCCACCACTACTCGCGCCATCGGCTACAGCTACAGTCTTTTCGCCATCGCCCCTATTCTTCTTTCTGGTCCCATGCCTGCGCTTTGGAGCATCGCTCGAATCGCCATTTTTCAGCATCGAAAAAGCATTTTGGAGTACCAACAAATTCGTCTCGCCAGCGCTATTTTTCTCACAAATCGCCCGCTCCATACTCAGTATCACCTCGTCGACGACGATTTCGGGGCTCATGGCCGTCAATAAATTTGCTTTTGCCATGAGGTGATCAAATTTCAGGCAGCCTTCCTGGGAAAATTTCCCTTCCGGATTTTGGATTTCGACGCCGTTGAAGTCGATTAACCCGCGATAAATGGCGCAATTCGACTGCCCTATCCGCAGTTTAAACCCGGATTTATGTTCCACGTACCACTCGGCGGCCCCCGGAAACCACCAATTAAAAGAAAGCAGCGCGACGGCTAAGAGCAGCGACAATAAAATCGACAGCACCATTAAAAAATGGGCAAAATTTATTAAAAAGCGCCACGAAAAACGCAAAAACTTAAAAGGAAAAACGATGAATTTTACTAGTGACATATGGTTATACAATTTAGTGAAAAATTTTCTTTTTCCAATCTTTATTTTTATGGGAATTGCGCCGACTCTGAAAATCAGGGCTTCTTACGGAGCGGATCACTGCTTTTAAAAAAGTAAATTAAAAAAAGTAAAATCCATTGAAATGGGAGGAATTTTCGATCTAAAAAAGCCTGACTAAAAGAGAAAAAACGTTTTCCAAAATTTATTTTTAAATTTTCAACAAAAATTACTTGACAAATCGAAAAAATCTTCCAAGGCTGATTGGCGTAGGGGTGGGGCGAAAATCGCGTTTAAAAATCGGCTTTCCGCGGAAATTTTAGCATTTATTTCACTTATGGAGTTAGAAAACCCCACAAACATATTTTTTTTTAGTAAAAAAGCTTGCCTATTATGGGGAATCGTGCTGGGATCGTCCCATGGATTCTGCCAAAAGTCACGAAGGCCACCGCGAGCGCCTGCGAAAGCGCTTCGAAAAAGTTGGCTTCACGGGCTTTGCGGAACATGAAATCGTGGAATTATTTTTGACACTTTGTCTCCCGCGGAAGGACGTCAAGCCGCTGGCGAAGGCTCTGCTATGTGAATTTGGATCCATCCGGGAGATTTTCGACGCCGATCCCCAAAAGCTATCGCAGGTCAAAGGCATGGGCCACGTGGCGCCCATCGCCATAAAAATTATTAAAAATTTTTCTGAACTTTATTTAAAAGAAACGATCCCGCGCGATAGCAGTATCATTGATAATTATGAACGTTTGGAAAATTTTTGGCGCTTGAGATTAGGAGGATTAAAGAACGAAGTTTTTGAGATCGCGCTACTCAATGCCCAACTGGGATTACTCAAAGACGGTGTAGTGCGCCTCGAAGAGGGCGTGGCCAATCG
Organism: Puniceicoccales bacterium; assembly: GCA_031266235.1. Lineage (GTDB taxonomy): Bacteria > Verrucomicrobiota > Verrucomicrobiia > Opitutales > LL51 > LL51. The sequence continues at coordinate 2,488 of JAISBJ010000061.1, forward strand.
CACCAATGCTTACCCGCGAAAAATTATGGAATATATCCTCCGGAACCACGCCAGCGCATTTATCGTCGCCCACAACCATCCTTCCGGCAGCCCCACGCCTTCGGATAATGACTGCACGCTCACCAATCGGATCGAAAAAGCGGCTGAATCACTGGAAATTGCCTTCGTCGACCACGTCATCGTCGCCCGGGATAAAATTTTTTCATTCCGCAAAGAACGTTTGATCGGGAATCCCCCTCACACGAAAAAATAATCCCCCGCCGCTGCCTCGCTTCGCCGGAAATCAGCAGGCTCCGCTCTACAGGCCCCTGTGCTGCGAAATCTTCGCAGCATAGGGCTGAAAAAGTTTACTTTTTCAGCCCCTGCGGCGCAGCCGCAGGGTGCCTGGAACTTTCGGCCCTAGGCCTGAAGTTTTGCCTGAGTTTTGAGCCTTGGGCTTGAGACCTTGAAACGAATCCACGCAACCCAAAAAAACATTGGCGGTTGGAGTGGCAGCGGCGGCGTGCACTGGCCCCGGAATTATTATAAAAACTTATACTTACATTATAAAAATTTATATCCGCCGGAAAATTTCCCCTTTTACTTTCGTAAAAACTTATCGTCCCAAAAATTCTTAGGCAAAATCTGCAATCGGAAAAACTTATAATTGCCTTCCGCCTCCCTTTGCCTATCCTAATAACAGTGGGAAATAAAATGCATCCATGGATCGGACAAAATCGCGTGAAACCAAAATAATTCCACTAGAAATGAAAAAATTTTGAAATTATGGCAAATGGGATCGAACAGGAAGGTTGCAACGGCTTCGGCCTGCGCTTCCGATTACTTATGGGCTACCATGACCTCACCCTCCGCGATATAAGTGCCGCCACCGGCGCTGCCATCTCCACCGTCAGTACCTGGCGCAACGGCAGAATCCCCTCCGCCCGCCAAACCGTCGAGTCCATCGCCCAACTTTTCAAAGTTAGCCCCGCTTACCTCGTCTACGGCATTACCCAAAATACCCAGGAAAATAAAGAAATTTCTTCACTCGAATCCTATATCGCCCAAAAATTTGAGGGCACTACCCCCGAGTCTACGCCAAATAATACTCTGCGACAACAAATCGAACGCCATATCGCCCGCTACCTCGACGAAGCCGAACGCTTCGAAGGCGGCCTCGAACATATGTGGCTCCAACTCCTCCGCGATTTTCCCCTCAATTGGTTCTCCCAAAACGAACACCTCCTCCAGCAAAAACAATTGCCCCAGTAACCTCCGAAAATTCTCAAAATAATACGAAAATTAAAGTAATATAAATTATCACCCTAAATAATCGCCGCCCGCCAAACGCGATACTCGCCCCACCCCTACGCCATCTAGCTTTGAGAGATTCCATAAATTTGTCAAGCGAAATTTTTATTTTTTTTGCTCCCTCCGTCTTTTAATTTTATTATACATCAATTTTACATATTTGTTAATAAAAAGTAAAAATATCTTGCATTCCCTCCCGAAATACGCAAAATATTATAAAAATTAAGCCCATGAATATAAAAACATTAAAAATATTTTCCGACCTCGTCGCAAACGCAAATTTCTCCAAAACGGCTAAACAAAATAACGTCTCCCAGTCGGCGATCAGCCAAAAAATAAGACTCCTGGAAGACCGCTTGAACGTCCATCTGGTGGAGAAAAAAAAGAAATCTTTCCAACTGACCGAGGAGGGAACCGTCTTTTACCACCACGCTAAGGTCATCCTCTCCGAGTACGAAGCCATGCTCGAAGACCTGCAAAATTACGACGCTAAAACATTGGGCGGTATCAATCTTTTAACAAATTATTGGATCGGTGTTTACATGCTCCCCCACTACGTCCGCGAGTATTTTAAGGCCTTTAAAAATTGCGCCCTGGATATCAATTACGGCGATTTCAACGGCATGCAGGCGACCTATCTGGACCCCCGCTCAGACCTGATTATCCTGGAATTTCCTCCGCAAAATGCAGACCTTATCGTGGAATTATTTGCGAAAGATGAATTTGTTGCGGTATGTTCGGCGCAATCGGAGTTAAAGGCGCAAGCGCTGTTTCCGTTGGAAAATTTGGCGGCGCAGCCCCTGATCGGTTTTACAAAACTACATCCGCTGCGGACCATCTTTGAACAGGGCTTGGAGCGGCAAATGACGCGGCCCCATTACGCGATGGAATTCAACCAGATTGATCTAATCAAGCAGGCGGTGGAGATGCACAACGGCGTGGCTATTTTACCGAAGAGCAGCATCCGTCCGGCGCGAGAAAGCCACATTTTTCACACGCTCTCTCTAAAAGACCGGCACATTCCCATCTCGCTTTATCTTATTTACCGGAAAAATCGGAAGATGAATCGTTCTCTGACGCATTTCATTGCTATTTTAAGGGGAGAGACGGTTTTTCAGCTGGAAGAATCGCCGGCCAAGGAGGAAAATTGCCTGCCGAAGGACGAAACTATTTTCTAAAAAATCCAGAAAAAATATTTAAAAAATCAGCCGCAGCGCCGGATTAATTTTAAAAATTATTTCAATTTTCGCTAAAATATTACGTTGCCGTTTTTTTCCTAAACGCTCCGGAAAATTTCAGCCGCCGACTAATATTTTCCCAGAAAAAATATTTAAAAAATCAGCCGCCTCAGAACCGTCACCGTTAATAATGGCTTGCTAAATTTTCTCAAAACCAATAAATTCTATGGCAGCGATGGATGCGTTGGGAGAAAGTACGGTGGACTGGAAATTTTTAGATTGCGACCCGGAACAAAGAGACTTCCTGAGCCAAAAATTGGGCATTTCTAAGGTCGTCAGCACCATCCTCCAACAGCGCGGCCTCGGCAAAGTGACCGACGCCGAACGCTTCATCTCCCCCAAAATGTCCGACTTCGGCGACCCGTTCCTCCTCAAAAATATGCACCAGGCCGTCGAATTACTCGACTTTCACATGGGCCAAAATTCTCCCATCGCCATCATCGGCGACTACGACGTGGACGGCATTACCAGCACCGTTCTCCTGGTCGATATTTTGCGAAAATTTGGCTCCAATCCTCAGTATTTCGTCCCCAGGCGCTTCACCGAAGGCTACGGGATGTCCAAGGAAATCGTCGGCCGAATGATGAAAAAATTGACACCGCGACTGGTCATCGCCCTCGACTGCGGTACAAATTCTTCACAAGAAATTGAAATATTGCGAAAAAAAGGTATCGACGTCCTCGTCATCGACCACCACATCCTCACCCGCGGCCCTATCCCCGATGCCATCATCATCAATCCCCATCTGTTCGACAGCAACGCGTCGCTGCAGGCGATGTGCGCCGTCGCCCTGGCCTTCAAATTCGCCCACGCCTTCCTCAAATACCGCCGTACCCGCGGGGATGAATTGGCCTTTACCGTCCGCCTCAAGAGCTATTTCGACATCATCGCCCTGGGAATTATCGCCGATATGATGCCCGTGCGCTATGAAAATCGCACCATCGCGAAGTACGGCCTGCAAAGTTTCGCCAAGGTGCGCCGGCCCGGCCTCGATGCGCTGTGTACCGTCTCCAATATTCCCTCCGGCATCTCCCTAAACCAGGCCGATGTCTCCTTTAAATTAGCGCCGCGGATCAACGTCAGCGGGCGCCTGTCCGACGCCATATTGCCCATCGAACTCCTATTGTCCAATAATCTCTCCGAGGCAATGGTTAAAGCGAAACAAATCGATCGAATGAATCGCGAACGGCAGCAGCTGGAACACGTCGTCGTCGACGAAGCTAAAAAAATAATCGCCGCCCATTACGGCCACGATCCCGGCATCGTGCTCTTCAATCCGAAGTGGCATTCGGGCGTTGTGGGCATCGCCGCCGGGAAAATTTCCCGGGCCTATAACCGTTCGACGATCATCCTCGCCATGGAACGCGGTTTAGCAAAGGGCTCTGGGCGCAGCGTGGGCGATCACCTGGTCGAGGTACTGGCGGAGTGCGCTTCCTACGTCGATGTGTGGGGCGGACATAAAATGGCCATCGGGATTTCCCTTAAACCGGAAAATGTCGACGCCTTTCGCATCGCCTTTAACCGCGCTATCCAACACCACCATCGCAGTACGCAAGCCGCGCCGGAAGCCATCGAGGTCGCCCATACCCTCAATGCGAACGACATCAGCGACGCCTTCGTACAGGAATTGGAAAGGTGCCTCCACCCCTACGGCCAGGAAAATGATGAGCCCGTTTTTTGTATCCGCAACGTGCGGTTCCCCAATTGCATGGAAGTTTTTGGGCCGGAAAAACGCCACTTTCGCTTCTGGGTCGCCCGCCATAATATGCCTTGGCTGACCGGAATC
>JAISBJ010000064.1 GCA_031266235.1 Puniceicoccales bacterium
CCGTCTTCCGAAATTTCACCCTGTCGCAACTCATAAAATAAGCCAAACGCTGCTCGTATTGGTAGCGCCGCAGCATCAAAATCCCCGCCGCCTGAGCCATCGCCTCGATCTGCAGCACGCCAGGCATAATCGGATGCCCCGGATAGTGGCCGCTGAAATAGGGCTCGTTGATGGTCACATTTTTGATCGCCCGCAAACCCTCGTCGCCCATGAATTCGATGACGCGGTCGATGAGGATGAAGGGGTAGCGGTGGGGTAAAGTGTTTAAAATTTTTACAATGTCAAAGGCCGCGCCCTCGCCGATCGTCACCCGCGGCGAAACGTCGGCCGCTGCGCCAATCTTCTGCGCCGACTCCCGGTATTGCTCCCCAATTTTCCTCGCCAATTCCACGTTGAGCGCGTGCCCAGGCCGAACGGCAATAATATGACACCGAAGCTTCATTCCCAACAACGCCATATCACCCATCATATCGAGTATTTTGTGGCGCACGAACTCGTCGGCGTAGCGCAGCGGCTCCTTGGATAAAATCTGATCGCCCTTAATCAAAATGGCCGAATCTAAACTCGCGCCCTGGATTTTACCACATTGTAAAAGCGGTTCGATATCTTCGTAAATCGCAAAGGTCCGCGCCGGCGCGATCCCGCTCACGTAGTACTCCCGGCTGATATCCTGCGACAAATGCTGCGTATAAATGCCGCGGTCATCGGCGGACGTGCAGGTGATTTTGAACCCGTCGTAGGGCAGCGCGATCAGCGAGCGATTGCCCTGGCTGACCGACAGAGGCGCCAGCAGTTTGAAAATTTTCCGCTCGGCGTCGAGTTCGATGGGTTCCGCTTCGCAGAGTAAATTTGTAAAAAATTTGGCCGAACCATCCAGTATCGGCGGCTCTTCGGCGTCAATCTCGACGACAACATTGTCAATATCCATGCCGCTCAGCGCACTGAGTACGTGCTCGACGGTGTAAATTTTTACATCGCCTGAACCAATCGCCGTGCAGCGCACCAAATCCCTAACCGCCGTGACGTCGGGGCGAACCTCGGGCTTGCCGAATAGATCGACGCGGCGAAAAATAATCCCCGCATCCGCGGCGGCCGGCTTGAAACATAGATGGACGCTCTTCCCCGTGTGGAGCCCCGTGCCCCGGATGGCAACTTCCCTCGCAATCGTGCGCTGTTTGATCATGGGCGTATTTGTGAAATTTTCCTCAAATGCTCAACATTTCTTTTAATTACCTCGTCCTGATCCATCATATTTTCGACGGATTTGCAGGCGTGAATGACCGTTCCGTGGTCGCGCCCACCGAAGGCCAGACCGATGTCCACCAGCGACTGCGTCGTCAATACGCGGCTCAAATACATCGCGATCTGTCGCGCCATGGCGATATTAGCCGGGCGGCGTTTTCCCAGTAAATCAGCGGTTTTCAGGACGTAAAACTCGGCGACTTTCTGTTGGATGACGTCGATGGTCGTGCGCCCCGTCGTCTCCTCCTGGAAAAAATCCTTCATAAGCGTTTTTAAAACTTGTAAATCCACCTTCGATTTCGTCAGCGCCATGTAACTCGCCACGCGCGTCAACGCCCCCTCCAAACGGCGGACGTTGCTGGAGACGTGTTCCGCCAAATAATTTAGGACGTTGGGCTCCAATTTGATGGCGAGGTCCTGGGTTTTTTTGGCGAGAATGGCGATGCGCGTCTCCAGGTCCGGCGGCTGGATGTCGGTCACTAACCCCCACTGAAAGCGCGAAACGAGGCGGCTCTCCAGCTTGGAAATCTCCGCGGCGGGGCGATCGCTGCAGAGGAAAATTTGTTTCTGTGTTTCAAATAATTCGTTAAAAGTGTGAAAAAATTCCTCCTGTATGCGCTCCTTTCCCGACAAAAAATGGGCGTCGTCCAATAAAAATACGTCGATACTGCGGTACTTTTTCCGGAATTTCGCCATCGCATTTAGCTGGATCGCCTGAATAAATTCGTTGGTAAATTTCTCCGTCGACGTGTAAACAATGCGCGCTTTTTTACTTTTGGCGAGGATGTGGTGCGCCACCGCGTGCATGAGATGCGTCTTCCCCAAACCCGTCGGACCATAGAGAAATAGCGGATTGTAGGCCTTTCCGGGGGCATTGGCAATGGCGATCGACGCGGCGTGGGCCATCTGATTCCCCGAGCCGACGATAAAATTTGTAAACGTATTCTTGGGATTTAAAATGTAACCCTCCCTGGCGTCGTCGTCCTTGCCGTCGTCCGCGGCTACGGCACGCGCAATGGCTTTTTCCGCGATACCCCCGTTATTGATCTCCGATTTGAACGCGATTTTGATGGACGTCCCGAGGGCCATCTGGAATTTCTGCGTGATCACGTCCTTGTAATTGTCGTCGATCCAAATAAGTGCGAAATCGTGGGGCACGCTCAGAACAATGCGGTCGTCGCTTTCGTCGAGAACCGCCATCGCCTCAAACCACGGCCAATAGATCGTATCCCGCAAATTTTTTCTCAGTTCGGATTTGACGAAATCTAATATATTTGCTGCGTTTGTTTGCGTTGCTACCATGTTATTCACAATTTTAATACCGAGTGGGAAGCACCCGTACAATCGCCATACAGATCAATCATGGGCGTTTTTTTATCAATTAAAATTTTCCAGTTTTTTTTTGCAACGCCCCACAAGCCGCATAAATACTGGGCAAAACGGATATTATTTTTTCTTTTTTAAAAAAAAAGCATTGCGGAAATTGAAAGTCAACGGAAATAAAAATTTCTCGTCTGGCCAAAAGCGGGGAGATATCCACAAGTTATTAACATTCAAATGTGAATAACTTTTTGGCTCCCAAAGGCCCCGATGTTCGCTGGAAAATTTCCCAAATTACAGTTCCGGGAGCTATTTTGGCCGCGGTTTTTCATTGAAATGAAACGGACGATGGATAGGGAATATCGCTTTTTTTTTGGAAAAGCTGATCGCCATTTTATTTTGGAAAAAAGATTGTGTTTTGGAAATTTTCCCAGATTTTGTTGCTTTGGGATGTCGCTGTTGAACGAGTTGTACCAGGAGATGATTATCGACCACAGCGTTTCGCCGCGGAACGAAGGCCGGCTGGCTACTCCGACGCACTTCGCCGAAGCTTATAATGCCACCTGCGGCGACGAATTGGCGCTCGGTTTATGGGTCAGCGGCGATTGTATAATGGATGTAAAATTTTACGCCCAGGGCTGCTCCATCTCGAAGGCGTCGGGCTCCATGATGACCGAAAAAATAAAGCACATGGCCGTCGGCGAAGCGCTTGAATTTTCAAAAAATTTTCAAAAAATGCTTCAGGGCGAAGAGCTGCAGTCACTCGACGAAGGAGCGATGGGGGATCTCGTTGCGTTGCTGGGGGTGCGGCAATTTCCTTTGCGGGTAAAATGTGCGACGCTGGCGTGGCATGCGCTGGAAAACGCCCTCAAATTTCCCGTCCGCTAAAACCGGGTTTTTACATGAAAATCACAGCCCAAAACGCCCTCAAATTTCCCGGCCCTCGAATCCATCGAAATCTGCCATTTGATGATTATTCCTCCAAAAAATTAATTTATTCTCTAATTTTCCTCGGAATCGGAATCCGCTTTTTGATAACCGTTTTTCCAAAGTTTGCTAATCTGCAATCCCATCGAAATCTGCCATTTGATGATTATTCCTCCAAAAAAATTAATTTATTTCCGGAAAAAAATTAATTTATTCTCTTTGAGATCGAAGTCCGCCGAGCCACTCTACTTCCAGTTTTTTACTCCAGCGACGCCGTTTGAGAACCATCGACCCATTCCACTTCTACCTCTGCTCCATCAACATTAATGCCCAGCGCTTTGGCCGTATCTCCATTTATTTGGCACGAATTTTCAGGATATTGCACCGGAATCGCCGCCACCGATACCCCAAATTGATGATTTATATTGACGATTTCAGCCGCTAGTCGACCCGCAGATTCATAACTAACGGTGGTCCCCATGAGCGCCCCAGCTTCAACCATGTCCCGCTGCTCCACGACAGTCGGTACGCCCGCAGAACGGGCACGCTCAAAAATGGTTTGTTTATGTTCGGTAAAAAATGAACTGGACGGCACGTAGAGCGCACTGCCCTCCAACGGCCGCTCCTTAGCCAATCGTTCCAACTGAACCGTCAATTCCTCCGCACTCGTCACGTCGATCCGCGATAGCGGGATCTTCTTCGCCCTCGCTGCCGCTTCGAGAGCCTCAAAACTGTCGAGACAATTCTGCTCCCTGCTGTAAACGAAAACAAATATATGCTCCATTTTCAGGAAAGTTTGGGCATTTTCCAACTGCTTTTCCACGGGAACTGATGTGGCGACACCGGATAAATTGTGGCCATCGTTCACTCCACGGGGATTGGCGAGGCCCGCTCGGAAGGGATCGGAAACGGCATTAAAAATGATCGGCGGGTCGGCCGACGGCGTACTTCCATGGGCCCATTCCACCGCGACTAACGAAATTAATGTACTAAATGTGTAAATATAATCGTAATCCCGCGGCTTGAACTCGGTGTAAAGCTCTTGTTTGAGGACCTTTAAACTGCATTTCCCATCGACGACGGTTTCCGCCACTTCGTACCCGAGCTCCCGGAGCCTCTCCAAAAATCCCCGTTCCGCATCCGTTTCGCCGCGCCACAGCAGCATGAGGATTTTAATATTTTTACTTTTTTTTGAATTTTCAGCCGAAATTTTGGGACTCTCCCGGCCAACCACTCCCGAAACTTCTCCCACAAATAATAGTGCCCCTTCGGCAATCGACAAAGCCACCATTGAGAATGCTATTCTCAAAATATTCCCCACCACGGCGAATATGTTAAGGTTTTTTTGGGGGAAATCAATGATTATTTTACGTTTTTATGCAAAATGGGACGGCTAGACTTTTAATTTTTTCGTAATTAAAATGGCAATTGAGCTGCTCGGAAATCTCGCGCCGGAGCTTTCTCCCTCCGCCGAAATTGAAGACGAGCGCATTTTTCGTGGCTCCCGAGTTGTGGTAAATATAGTCCCAGATTCTGTCTAAAATCGCCGGGTCGTCGGGGTCGATTATCCATTGAATCTTCTTAGCCGCTTTCGCCAAAAAAATTTCGACGTGGGCGATCTCCTGGACAATAAATCGATCGTCGTTCTCAGTTTTTTTACGATTGCCACTCACCACAACAATATTCCCGTCAACCAGCAAATGGCCGTATTTTTCGAATACCCCGGGGAAACAGTTGAGCATGAGTTTTTCCGCCAGCATTTCCAGCTGGAAACTCGCCCAAAGGCGGTTGTCCTTCTTCGTAATCCGCTTTTCGACGAGCGCCACAACCCCACACAAACAAAATTCCCCACCAATCGCTTCGACCGTAGCCGCCGAATTAATTTGGTCGAGCACATCGCCGTAGCCGTCCAGCGGATGGCCCGTCACGTAAAAACCCAGCAGCGATTTTTCATAATTCAACTGCTCCGTTTTCGACAGCGTTGGACCCGTTTGATCGATGGTATCGGGGAGCGAAGGAGCCTCCGTTTCGGCCGCGAATAGGTCGAATAGCTGGAATTGCCCCGCGTCCCGATCCCTCTGCAGCGAAGACGCCTCCGATATCACCCGCTCCAAAGAACGCGCCAAATGTAAACGATCAATGGCAAATTCGTCAAAAGCTCCGCTGAAAATTAAACATTCCGCCACGCGCTTGTTAATAATTCGTAAATCGACCCGGCCCATGAAATCGGAAAAATGCTTGAAATCACCATTTTTTTCCCGCTCCTTCATGATATTCTCCGCCGCCACATCCCCCACTCCCTTGATCGCCCCCAGTCCAAAGCGAATGCACCGCCGCCGATGATCGGGCGTAAAATTGTCAAGGGATTGGTTGATATCCGGCCCCAACAGGGGGATTTTCATGCGCGCGCACTCCGAAATGTAGTAGGCCACCTTCTCCGCATTGCCCAGCTCCGCCGACAGCATCGCCGCCATGAATTCTACGGGGTAATTGGCCTTGAGATAGGCCGTCTGGTAAGCGATGACCGCGTAGGCAACGGAGTGGGATTTATTGAAGCCGTAGCCGGCGAATTTCTCGAGGATGGAAAAAATTTCCTCCGCCATTTCCCGGGAAATATCGTGGGATTTTTTCGCGCCCTCGATGAAAATACTCCGCTGCGCATTCATCACCTCCACCTTCTTTTTGCCCATCGCACGACGCAAAATATCGGCGCCACTCAGCGTATACCCCGCGATGATCCGAGCCGCCTCCATCACCTGCTCCTGGTAAATCAAAATCCCGTAGGTCGCCCGGCACACATTTTCCAGCAGTGGGTGCGGATACTTGATCTTCTGGGGATCTTTTTTACCGGCGATGTAGTCGTTGATCCACTCCATGGGCCCCGGCCGATAGAGGGCGCTGATGTCGCTGATCTCCTCCACACTGCCGATCTCAAAGCGCTTGCAAAGGGCACGCATCCCCGCCGACTCACCCAGTTGGAAAACCCCGATCGTCTCGCCGCTGTTTAATAATTTGTAAGTTTTTTCATCGTCGTAGGGGATCTGGGCGATGGAGAATTCCGGGCTATATTTTCGGATAAAAATTTCGCTATCGGCGATAACGGTCAGAGTCTTTAGACCCAAAAAATCCATCTTTAGCAAACCCAACTCCTCCACCGCTTCCTTCGCGTATTGAGTCGTGAGCGCCCCCTCCTGGAGCGTGATGGGCAGCATATTTTCGACCACATCTTCCGTAATGATGATGCCGGCGGCGTGGGTACCGGTGTTGCGGACAGTCCCTTCGATGATTTTCCCATCGTCCAAAATTTTCCCGATCCGGGGATTGAGATGGATTTCCTGCTGCAACTCCTTGGATTTTTCGACGGCGGCATCGATGGAAATGTTCAGTTCGTCTGGGACCATTTTCGCGATGCGATTGGCTTCGGCGTAGGGGATATCGTTGACGCGGCAGAGGTCGCGGATCGCCATTTTCGCGCCAAAAGTGCCAAAGGTAATGATATTGCCGACGTGGTCGCTGCCGTACTTCCGGCGGACGTACTCGATGACTTCGCCGCGGCGGCGCATGCAAAAATCGATGTCAAAATCGGGGGGCGAAACGCGGTCCGGGTTGAGGAAGCGCTCGAAAAGCAGTCCGAATTGGATGGGATCGACGTCCGTAATCCGCAGCAGATAGGCGATGATCGACCCCGCGCCAGACCCCCTGCCCGGCCCGACCGGTATGTCCTGCGCCTTCGCCCAATCGATGAAATCCCAAACAATTAAAAAATAGTCAACAAAACCCGTTTTTTCCAAAATCGACAACTCATAATCCAGGCGGTCACGGAGCGCATTTTCCGGCGATTGCGCATCTCCAGAGCCGCCGTAGTCGATGCCGTAGCGCGCCTTTAGACCGGCGATGCACAGATTTTTGAGGTAGATAAAATTGGATTCTTCGGCGGGGACTTCCCCCTCCGAGCCGCCATGAAGCACCGAAAATTTCTCAAAATTTTTACTTTCTTCCGCTCCTGAGGATCCATCTTCCGGTGAAGTTTGGGGCAATGCTTCGGCCGACTCCGCCGCACGTAGCCGACGGAAAACGGGGAAATGATTCTCGCCGTAGCGCAAAGTGAAATTACACATATCGGCAATGCGTTGGCTATGATCGAGGCATTGGGGGTGATCGCCGAACATCAACTCCATCTCCTCCCGAGACTTGACGTAGAGCTGGTGCGTACTCATCCGGAAGCGGTTTGGATCGGTCACTTTAGCGGCGGTTTGGATGCACAGCAGCTGGTCGTGGGCCTCCCAATCCTCCTGGAAAACGTAGTGGGCATCATTCGTTGCGACGGTTTGGAGGGCATTTTGCTCCGCCAATTTGAACAGCGCTGGCAAGACGATTTCCCGCGACTCGGGCATGCCGTGGTCCTGAACCTCGATAAAAAGCCGGTCCTTACCGAAGATTTCCAGGAGCCAATCGAGGCCGTTTTGGGCGGACTTGAGGTCATTTTGGAGCGCCATGGTCGCCAGATAGCCCTGGTAGCACCCCGTCAAACAAATGAGTCCCTCCGCGTGGGCCGCAATCGTCTGCCAATTCACGCGCGGACGGTAGTAAAAGCCCCGCCTGTGGGAGATGGAGACGAGTTTTGACAAATTTTTGTAGCCCACTTCGTCCATGACCAGCAGCCCCATGTGGTAGAGGGGGAATTTCTCCTTTAGCGTGTAATCCCGGTCGAAAGTTGTGTACAATTCGCAGCCGATGATCGGTTTGATGCCGAAGGTTTTGGCGCACTTGAGGAAGTCGGGCACGCCGAATAAATTGCCGTGATCGGTCATGGCGACGGCATTCATGGCGAGCTCCTTCACCCGCGCGAAAAGGCGATCCATGCGGCAGGCGCCGTCGAGTAGGCTGTAATCGGTGTGGACGTGCAGATGGACAAAATTTTTCGCCATGGGCCGATTATACAAATTTGCCACGACCCAGGTCAACGACGAATTCGGAGGGGTTGCGATAATTTTTTGAAAAAATTTTATAAAAAACTTTTCAACGTGTAAAATTTTACTATGATAAGGGATACTATGTGGCGTAAATATCATAAAACACTTTATTGGGTTCCCTTTTTAATGGGAATAAATTTACAGGGTCTGGAGAAACCGGAAGGAAATGTTTTGCTCGATTTACCGAGTAATCCAGTGCCAGAAGAGAAAATGCCGAGCAAATTTCCAGAAAAACTATTTCCAGAAAAACCGGGTTCTGTATTGGATAAATTACCGCTCAAGAAGGAACCCGCACCCGATCTTCTCAATTCGCCGGGATTTTCACTGACCGTAAC
>JAISBJ010000068.1 GCA_031266235.1 Puniceicoccales bacterium
CAATGGAATCGTCTTGTTTTTCATCGGTGGCCTGATCGAGCGGCGCTATGGCGGACGGCGATTAATTGAATTATTTTTTATTTCCGGCCTCGTGGGGGCTTTGGTTTGGTTCGGTATAAATTTCGTAAGCTCCTTTAAAAGTTTATGGGGGGCTTCCGCAGGGTGTTTGGGAATATTTAGTTATTTTTGTTTGGCGTGTGCGAATCGTCCGATGGTGTTTTTACTGTTTTTCGTTATTCCAGTGCGCATAAAACCCCGGACATTGCTGGCAATTGCCGCCGGATTTGAAGTTTTTTGTTTTTTCACCCAAGAATTAGTCGGAGGAAACGTCGCGAATTCGGCGCATTTGGGCGGTATTTTGGGCGGTTTGGGCTGTTATTATTTTTACAATTGCCATCGCAAATATACGGAAATGGCCAAAGAAAAACCGGTGAAGCGCGGGCGCGCGGCAAATGCGGGGGCCGACGACAATTACAAATTGTACATTAAGAGTTACTCGGCGCAGCGGAGCGAGATTGATCGCATTTTGGACAAAATTAACGAGAGCGGATTCAAGTCTTTGACGGAGACAGAAAAAAATACGCTCAATTCGGCGAAACATCTCATGCACCGCTGAAAAAAAAATTAAAAAATCTTGACAGTCGTAAAATCTCACCCATTTTATGGGCGGGATAGTTAAAAGGGTGGGTACCGCGGACAGATATTTTTATCCCAACTGCGGGGTTCAAAGTCCCGATGAATCGATTATTTTAAGAAATTCAGCGACGGCGCCAAAACCACCGGTTGCTTTGAGTTGAAAAATATTGGGAATATTTTTTACGAGTGGCATGGCATTGGCGGGGCATGCGGCGATTCCATTTTCGTCGACAAGATACTCGATGACGCCGAAGTCGTTCATGTCGTCGCCGATATAGGCAATTTCGCTGGGGTGAAGTTTGAGGTTTTGATAAATTTCATGTAAAATTTGGGCTTTTTTATTGCCGGCACCCTCGAAAAGGTGCCCTTCGGGAATATGACATTGGGCGGTAAATTTTTTCGGAATCAAGCCCGATTCGCCCGTAATCAAAAAACTCAAACGGCCACTTTCATTCCAATTTTTTAACGCCCGAATGTCGGCGAGCGAAAAACGCTTCCATTCAGAGCCATCTTCGCCGTAAATTTTAAATCCATCGGTGCACGTGCCATCGATGTCGCTAATCAACGCGCGGATAGTTTTTTTACCAGAATGAATATTTCGTGAAAAATTGTCGGTCGTCAGCCGCGTTTCGTCGTAATAGGCCAAAACATCGGCGTTTTTATCGGCGAATGTATTGACAAAAGTGCGAATGAAATGTTGTGAAATATTTTTAAAGTTGTGTTTGGCGAGTAAAAATCTCGGCTGCTCATTGGGAAAATCGAGTGGTGTTAATTGATTGTCAAAAATTGTCACTTCCGAGAGCGCACATCGGTGTTCGCGGCAAAATCGTTCGATAAATTGCGGTTTATTGGAAATATTCGTAAAGCAAAATAGAATTTTTAAATCTCGGCAACGGCGCTGAATAATTTCCGTAAAATCGGACGACTGAAAAATTACTGCAGAAGGGATTTTTAAAATATTCGCTAAAATATTTTTTATTGCAAAACCGTCGTAGGTGCTGAACGGAATGGCTCGAATGGTCGTGGAAGATCTTTTTTCATCGCCAATAAAAAGCGAGTCTCCATCTTGATGGCCGTCGCAGGGCAGAGACAATACCGTCTTGGGATCCCAAAAAATACCGTCGCCGATGATCATTAATTTCGAATTTAAAAACATAGTCACATCGAAAAGCGTTCGCCCAAGTAAAGTTCTCGGCTTTTGGGATCGTTGAGCAACGCCGAACGATCGCCTTCGCAAAGGACTTTCCCTTCGTGAATCAAATAGGCGCGATCGACAATCGCAAGGGTTTCGCGCACATTGTGGTCCGTGATGAGAATGCCGATTTCTTTTTCGCGGAGGTGAGCGATGATGCTCTGAATGTCGGCGACGCTGATCGGATCGACGCCGCTAAACGGCTCGTCGAGAAGCAAAAAACGAGGATTTGTCATGAGCGTGCGCGCGATTTCGAGTCGCCGCCGTTCGCCGCCGCTCAGCGTGTAAGCCTTTTGGGCGGCGAGTTGTTGGAGGCCAAATTCTTCGAGGGCGTTGCGAATCGTGGCGTCGCGCCTTTCCCGTTCGATGGGCAGGTATTCGGCGATGATTTTCAAATTATCGTAAACCGACAGTTTCCCAAAAACGGAGCTTTCCTGGGGAAGATAGCCGATGCCGAGCTGGGCCCGCCGATGCATGTGGAGTTGAGTGATGTCCCGTTCGTCGAAGAGCACCCGGCCTTCGTTGGGAGCGACAAGTCCGACGAGCATGTAAAAAGTTGTTGTTTTACCGGCCCCATTGGGACCCAAAATGCCGATAATTTCGCCGGAAAAAATAGTTAAATTGACGCGATTGACCACATTTCGCTTGCCATAATTTTTACAAAGTTCCTGAGCTGACAGGGAATGGGCCATATGCTGACTAAAAGGGATTTTTTTTTAAAGGGAAGAATAATTTTTTGGCCCCCGCGGCGAAGCCGCGGGGAGC
>JAISBJ010000070.1 GCA_031266235.1 Puniceicoccales bacterium
AAAGGAAAATTTTTTTATTGCAAAATTTCAAGAAAAATACTTGACAAAGGTGGAATATTTTTCAACGCTAGGAGGTGTGAGGGTGGGGCGACCAACGCGTTTAAATTTTCGGGCGAAGCGCCATAGTTTTACATGTTTTTATTATTTTAGCTATAAGTTTTGACGATACCCTCGACGAGTTTTGTCCAGCCGTCGATCAGGACAAACAGCATCATTTTAAAGGGCATAGAAATGGTCATGGGGGAGACCATCATCATCCCCATGGCAAGCAAAATATTGGAAACGACCATATCGATGGCGATAAAAGGCAGGTAGAGGAGGAAGCCGATTTGGAACGCGTCGGTCAACTCGGAGACGACAAACGCGGGGATGAGTACAAGTAAATTGCCCTCTTTGAGGTCTTTTTGCATTTGTTGGGGCCAAATTTGCTGGGCCGTTTTGAGGAAAAATGCCCGCCCACGGGACTTCGTATGGCGCTCCAAAAAGCGCTTGAGCGGCCCGCACGCCTCCGTTAATTTGGGTTCCATCGCAGCAATATTATTCATATCGAAGTCCATTTTACGCGCAATATCAAAAGTATCCTGCAGAACGGGGTACATGATGTAGATGGTGAGCATGATGGCCATTCCGTTGAGGACCATATTGGGCGGGACCTGTTGGACGCCGAGGGCGTTGCGGATCAAGCTGAGTACGCTGGCGATTTTTACGAATGAGGAGACTAAAAGCAGCATAAATGGCGCCATAGTCAGGGCGACCAGCAGTACGATAATGGTCGTGGGATCGAGGGTTATGCCGTTCATTTATTGTAAAATTCGATGATGCGCACCCCGATTCTCCCGTCGACGTCGAGCAATTCGCCGATGCCGATGGGGGTATCGTTCGCGCAGATGGTTACGGGGGCGTTCGTCGGGTTACCGCACTCGAAGGTATAACCCTCCCTAATTTTTTCCAATTCTCCGATCGTAATTTTTTGTCTACCGGTTTCGAAGGTCAGGACGATGGGCATTTTTTCGACGGCGATGGGGCCATTTTGGATGGGTTTGCTAGGGATTGCCGGAAGTTTTTTCAAGTCTGAGACCGGAGGCGTCTGGTAATCGACGTTTTGGGCGGCGAGGGGAGGCACGTGGTCCGCTGGCTCGGCGTGGGTTTGTGGAGGCGTTGTATCGGCGCGGACGTCTTGGACGGCTTTATGGGCGAAGTTGGGATCGGGGCCGTCGGCGGGCGCACTATTTCCGGCTTCAGCGTCGGGATCATCCGCTGCGTTGTCTTCGAAGGAAGCCGTGGCGCCGTTGTTATTATTCTGAATATTTTCTCCGTTAGAAGCTTGGGCTTCGTCGGAAATTCCGGCGGCTGCGTCTGGATTGTCTTCTGTGTTGTTTTCGAAGGAAGCCGTGGCGTCGTCGCTATTGTCCTGAATATTTCCTGCGGCAGAAACTTCTATTTCCGCTTCGACTTCTGCTTTCGCTTCGTTGCCATCGTTTGGAGCGTTTCCTTCGTCGAAAACTTGGGCTTCGCCGGAAATTCCGGCGGCTGCGTCTGAATCATTCTCGGCATTTTCTTCGTCTTCGGCGCTATTGTCCTGGACATTTCCTTCCGCTTCATTGCCATCGTTGGGAGCGTTTTCTTCGTCGAAAACTTGGGCTTCGCCGGAAATTCCTTCGTTTGCGTTATCTGTACTCATGGTCGAAATTCGTTGTTCGGGCGGCATCGAAGGCGCGGGCGGATGGGCAGTGGCTTCGTCGGGAGGTGACGGTATTTGGGCGTTTTTCAACGCATCGGCATTCATTTTTGCGAGTTCGGCGTCGAGCTGCGAGGTGTCCACTTTCGCGCCCGGACGCGCCGCCGGAGGCTTGGGGAGCGGAGCATTCGTGCCGGAACCGCCGGGGACGGCCATGAAAGGTACCGCGGCCGTCGGGCTGTTTTCTTCGCCATCCGATTCGCCTCCAGAGCCTTGGGCGGGATTTTCGCCCGCAGTATTGCCCTCATTTCTCTTCTCCGCGGCATTATTTTCGACATCCTCGTCCGAAAATTCGAAAAGATTGACATCCATTACACCTTCCGCACCCATAATCGAAATTTATAAAATTTTTACATTTATTGGGCGATTTGCTCGACGATCACGCCTGTTTCCGAAAAACTCCCACAAATCCTAAGCCCATCGAAGCCCACGATGCCAACTTTTTTCGATTTAGCAAGCTCATATTGATCCAAAAAAACGATGTCTTCCTCCGCTAAATTTCGGTAATCTTCGCTCGAAAGCCGCGTGGAGCCGACGCACACCCGGTATGCCATTTCCAAATTTTTGAGGTTGCGCAGGTTGGGTGCGTGGGGGATTTTTTTAGCCAGGAGCGCGAGGACTTCTTTTGGGGCGACCAGGGTTCCGGCGGCGAGGTGATTTTGTTCGGAAGCGAGGGTAAAATCGATGCCGTTTTGCGGCGTTTTGGCCGCAGTAGCGCCGACGGAATCGACGGTGACGGTCGTTTTGAGGGCAGTCGAAAAGTGCCGCTGCAGCGCTTCCGTTGCGACTTGGAGGGCGAGCAATCGGATATCTTCCGGCAGCGATTGGAGGTCGATGTCGTCAAATTGTTGCGAAAAAATCGTCAATGGCGGCAGCGATTCCAGCAGCAGCGCACACGGATAGCGCCCGATAGTCAGCCCAATTTCCGTTGAAAATTGTGTTTCGTGACGGCGAATTTCGACTTCGAGGGGCCGCCCATCGCATTGCAACGCGAAACCAATCCTCCGGCCGTAAAAAACATTGTCAATAAAAATATCGTTCCGAGATATTTTTTTTAGCGCTAGCGATTCCATCCGCCGCTTTTTTTAAGGAAAATTTTTAAAAATGCCACACTTTTTAAAGTTTTTGTGCGAAAAATTTTAGATATTTTTTGGAATTTTAGTGCGAAAATTTTTGAATATTTTTTCCAAAACGAAAGGGATTTACGGTTGGGGCGGCAAGTTGGTTTGCGTAGTTTGGCCGAGATCGCTCAGCATGGCGAGGAATTCCGCGTCCCGAACGTCGAACGGCTTGCCGCCCCTAATGCGCGAAAAATTAATGCACGCCAGCTCGTTTTTATTGTCCTCGTCGCAGCCGATCACGCCCGATTTCCCCTCGATCGCACACTTGACCGCAAGCGCCGCCGACTCGCGAATCATTTTGAGATCGATTTCGTTGGCCTTCGCCGAACGCGCAAAATAGCCGCTCTTTTGCACCAAATTTTTTTCGGCACCGATTTTTTCAGCAAACGCGTTCGCAAACCATTGCCCGGAATTGATCGCGTCCAACTTGATGTGCCCAAAGGCGTCGCGCGTGACTTCCTTACCTTGGGCTTCCATTTCTTTTACAATATTTTCAATGCCCGCCCCCTCGCTGATGAATAAATTCACGCCGTCGAACGCATCCATCACTCCCTGAAGGCGCTGCGCTTCGGTGGAAATGTCAAAAGCCATTTCGGGAATGTAAATGCCGTGGATGTCAAAATGCCCGCGGCTGAAACCCAGCTCCGGTAAAAATTTTTTTTCCTTGAGCCGCCGCCGATACTCCAACGCCGTCGCGACCGTCAGCCAACCGCAATTGCGCCCCATGATTTCGTGGACAATGAGCGTGCGCGGATTAGCCGTCGATTCGGCGACGATATTTTCGAAAAAAGTCGCTCCCGCGTGGGCAGCGGTGATGGCACCGAGGCTCTGGGCGATGGGGTAAACGTCGTTATCCACCGTCTTTGGGAGGCCGATGACGCCCAATTTGTAGTCATTTTGTTGTAAAAATTTAGCGAGATCCGCCGCCGCCGTGTTGGTATCATCGCCGCCGATCGTGTGGAGCACCTGTATGCCGTCGCGCATGAGCTGTTCCGCCGCCACCTCCTGCGGGTTCGCGTCCTCGGCCACGTACCCCCGCCGAATGCAGTCGCGGACGTTGGTCAATTTGACGCGGCTATTGCCGATGGGACTCCCCCCGTAGTCGAAAAAAGTCGCCACATTTTGCCGCGTTTCGCCGTTGGCGGTGACCTTATCGCCGAGCAGTAGGCCCCTGTAGCCCCCGCGGTAGCAAATGATTTCCGTCTTCGGAGAAGCTTTATTGTAGGCCTCGATGAGCGCGCCGATCGCCGCCGATAGGCAAGGAGCCAGGCCGCCCGCCGTTAAAATTCCAACTCTTTTCAGTTTCATAGTGAATCGATACCCTGAGCATACCACGAAAATTTTTGCTGTAAAGATCTATATTTTGTGAAAATTTATGGCTAAGAAAAGGCGAGTAATTTTTTAGTCTCGCAAAATTTGTGTTGGTAAAGTTCGAAGAGATCGATGATGTTTCCGCCGCTTTGGAGTGGAATTGCGCCGCCAGTTATGTAAAAAATTTTACCAT
>JAISBJ010000075.1 GCA_031266235.1 Puniceicoccales bacterium
ATCGGCAGGGCTACTTTCGTTTTGTATCCTTTTACCCGGCGCTGGGGCTGTGCCAAGTGAGTGGAAAAATTAATGAAAAATAAGTAAAATTTCATGCGCTGGCGATGCGAATGTCGGTACGATGGAACGGATTTTTATGGCTGGCGGGACAAACGGCGAGGTCATCGGCAGGGCTACTTTCGTTTTGTATCCTTTTACCCGGCGCTGGGGCTGTGCCAAGTGAGTGGAAAATTTAACGAAAAATAAGTAAAATTTCATGCGTTGGCGATGCGAATGTCGGTACGATGGGACGGATTTCTGTGGCTGGCAAAGTCAACCCAATGGCCGTGCTATCCAGGATTTTATTGAGGCGCGACTGGCGGTGATTTTTGGTATCCCCATTCGCATCCACGGCAGTGGGCGCACCGATGCTGGAGTCCACGCCCATGGCCAAGTTTTCCACTTCGACGCCCTTTGGTCCCACGGCGCCGATAAATTGCTGCGCGCCTTCCGCTGCGGATTGCCTGCGGGCATCCAAATGACGCGGGTGGAAGAGGTCGATCCTTCTTTTCACGCGCGGTTTTCGGCCCGAAAAAAACGCTATATTTACCAAATTTATCTGGGCCAAGCTTCTCCCTTCGAGCGGCGTTACAAGTGGTCGATTGGGGACCGGGCCATCGATCTTTCCGCGATGAATGCTTTGGGGCGCTATTTTTTAGGGGAGCACAATTTTTCGGCATTTGGGGCGAGGCACGGCGATAGTTCCGCAGAAAATCCGGAGAAAATTCTGTACCAACTATCTTTTTCCCGACGGGACCGCGATTTGCAGCTGGAGACGGAGGGGAGCGGCTATCTTTACAAAATGGTGCGCACGCTGGCGGCGACGTTGTTGGACGTGGGGCTGAGCCGGATCGATGGCGGCTATGTTTTAGATTGTTTTTACAAAAAAATTCGCCGAGAAAAGATAACGACGGCGCCTCCCCACGGATTATTTCTGGACAAGGTTTATTATTGAAGCGTTTGAAAATGCTTGACGATTGGAAATTTACGCGTTTTTTTCCGCCATGGATTCGGAACTCCTAAAAATTCGGCATTCGGCGGCACATGTTCTAGCGGCGGCTGTGGCCCATCTATTTCCAGAGGTAAAATTCGACATCGGTCCTGCGACGGAGGACGGGTTTTACTATGATTTTGATTGCGAAAATAAATTCACGACGGAGGATCTCCCGAAGATCGAGGCGGAGATGCAAAAACTCATCGATCAAAACCAAACTTTCGAACGCAGCGTCCTTTCCCGCCAAGAGGCCTTTGAAACTTTTTCTCAAAAAAAACAAACCTATAAGTTGGAGCGGCTGCGCGACATCGGCGAGGGCGAGGAGATTTCGATCTACAGAAATGGCGATTTTACTGACCTTTGCCGCGGCCCCCACGTCTCCAGCAGCGGCGAAATAAAGGCATTTAAACTGCTTTCCATCGCCGGTGTTTACTATCGCGGTGACGAAAAAAATCGGCAATTGCAGCGCATTTACGGGACCGCCTTTGATTCGCGGGAGGCGCTCGACGGCTACCTCACTCAGCTGGAGGAGGCGAAAAAGCGGGATCACCGCAAGCTCGGCAAGGAACTCGAGTTATTTTTGATCGACGACGCCGTTGGGCCGGGACTGATTTTGTGGCTCCCCAAGGGCAATATCATTCGCACGGAGCTGCAGAAATTTATTTCGTCTGAGTTGGAAAAATTGGGCTACATGATGGTTTCGACGCCGCACGTCGCCAAGCTGGATTTATTCCGCACGTCGGGGCATTTTCCCTACTACAAGGACGCGCAGTATCCGCCCATTGCCGAGCGCGCGACCCTCGAAAACAACCCGGATTTGACGTGTTCGCAGTTGATGGACGGCCTTGAGAAGGGTTCGTTGGATGGGTTTTTACTGAAGCCTATGAACTGTCCGGGGCACATCAAAATTTACGCTTCGCGCGGGCGATCCTACCGCGAGCTGCCCATAAAATTGGCGGAATTCGCCGCCGTGTACCGCTGGGAGCAATCGGGCGAGTTGAGTGGGATGACGCGGGTGCGCGGGTTTACGCAGGACGACGCCCACATTTTTTGCACGGAGGAGCAGTTGCCCGGAGAGATTGCTGAGTGTCTCGGCCTTGTCAAGACAATTTTTGGGACGCTGGGCATGTCCGATTTCAAGGTACGCGTCAGTTTGCGCGACCCCCAGTCCGACAAATACATTGGGCGCGACGAGTCGTGGAGTAAGGCGGAGCGGGCGTTGGAAATTGCTGCGAAATCGCTGGGCGTTCCCTACTCGCTGGCGCCGGGAGAGGCGGCATTTTACGGCCCCAAAATTGATTTTATTGTAAAAGATGTGATTGGTCGGGAGTGGCAATTGGGGACGGTCCAGGTCGACTACAATTTGCCGGAGCGCTTCAATATCAGTTACGTTGGCAGCGACAACAAGTTGCACCAGCCGGTCATGATTCATCGGGCGCCGTTTGGTTCCATGGAACGTTTTTGCGGGATACTGATCGAGCATTTTGCTGGGGATTTCCCGACGTGGCTCGCTCCGGAACAGGTGCGCCTCCTCCCGCTCAACGACGAAAATATTCCCTATGGGCAGGAGATTTTTGGGCGGTTGCGCCGAGCGGGGATACGGGCTTCCGTCGACGAGTCCTCCGAAAAATTGGGGGCAAAAATCCGCCGCGCCGAGCTGGAAAAAATTCCCTACATGTTCATCGTCGGCAATCAGGAGCAGGCCGACCGCAAGATTTCCCTGCGCTCCCGAAAGGACAAATCCATCGAAGGCAGCCACGGTATCGATTGCGCGATCGATCTGATGCTCGCGGAAATACGCGAAAAGCGGCTTTTTTAAGCCAGTGCCAGGGAAAATTTTGTTCTCAGTACGGCGGTCTCTCCTTTGGAAATGCTTCCGGCCATGAAGAAAAATTTCCCCACTTTCTCCCGGAATTCCGCGGCGATCGATAGCGGTTCATTTGGCTTGACAATTGATCGAAAACGCGCCTCTTCTATCTTCGCGAGCACCGGGACTTGCATTTCCAATAATGGAAAAAGATGTAAAATCAGGACGGCGGCCGTCTGAAATACCGTTTCGCAGAGGATGACACCCGGCGTGATGGGGTTGCCCGGGTAGTGCCCCCTGTAAAAATCGTCGGCCTCGGAAAATGTTTTTTTTGCCATAATTTTACTGCCCTCCAGCGCAATGACGCGGTCGATGAAGAGGAACGGATCGCGGTGGGGAATGGTATTTTTTACATCAATCATCACTCGACGACTTCCAATTTCTGCAATTCTTCGTCATCCCACTCGATCTCGTCGACCTCGAAATTCTCACTCTCCCCGAGATAAGTTTCTTCCTCGTTCTCCTCCTCCTCCTCGAATTCCCCGCGCTTCGTGACGTCGTAGCCCGACGGCGTGTACTCCAAAATGTCGACGACCTCGTCAAAAATGTGGACGTTGTTCCCGTCGATGTACTTCTCCTGATATTTTTCGCGCATGGATTCCTCGATTTCTTCGGCGTTGATCGCCACCTTAAAATCGATTAAATCGTTGAGCAACTTAATTCTCAGGCGGATGATGTGGTCGATAAATTCCACGTAGGGGCCCTCGTTATCCCCGATGATATTGGGGAGCAGGAACAGGGGTTCTTCGGAGGAAAGGGCCTTCGCCGTTGTAAAATTTATTTTAGCTTGATTGCCCGACAGCTCCGATTGGATGCGGAATTTCAGGAATGCATTTTCGATAATTTCGTTGCGCAGGCCGTATTCGGTGAGTGGGGAAGCGAGTTCGATGATGTGTTCGAACTGCCGCGGATCGATAATCCCCGCGTAATCTGCGTCGACATTGACGTCATTGCTCATTTTTTCGACCCACCATTTGTAGTCGTCCCTCAGCTTCACAATACACCATTCAATTCGATCGGACATAGTCGTGTCGGACTCTGATAGGAATATTTTTTTGGGCGTAAAGAACTTTCATGGGAAATTATTTTTTTGGGTAAATTGGAAAAATTCGATCAAATGGATTCCTGGGAAAATTGCGGATCAATTTCTCGGAAAAATTATGAATCAACGGGAACTTCGGATTTCGCGAGGATCATCGGATTAGAAAATTTTCATGGGAAATTATTTTTTTGGATAAATTGGAAAAGCTCGATCAAATGGATTCCTGGGGGAATTGCGGATCGACTTCTCGGAAAAACTATGAATTGACGGAGATTTCGGATTTCGTGAGGATCGTCGGGTCGGCACCAATTGTCCCCTGGAGGTCCTGCAGGTAGCGGTCGGAGCTCACGTATTCCAGGCGCCGTTGGCAATGTTCGATGCGTTTGCGGATGCCCATGGAGCGCACGTATTCCCCGTTGTGTTCCTTCTGGGCGAACGCTTTCATATGGCGCACGCAGCGGCGCAGGTGGTGGACGTGAATGATCTGGCAAGTCAGCAGCCGCTCCCGGTACCAATCGCTTTCCATGACGGTTTTTCGGTCAAATAATCGGCGAAATTCCGGGCTATCTCGCTTCATCCCCTCGTAATCGCCGTGGGCCATGATGTGCAGAAGCGCCCGAATGGGGGGGCAGGCGGAGTGAATGCTCCCATCCTCGAAAAATTGCAGCGCGGCCCGCCGATGGGCATCTACGATATTCGCCATGCTTCCGGCGAAAATTTCCATATTTTGCTTTTCCGGCTGTAGCATTTCTTCGGAAAAAACGGTCTCCGGCGCAGTCAAAATTCGCCCCAAAAACGCTACTGTAAATTCTTTGTTAATGCGATAGCCCAGGCGGCTCGCTTCAACTTTTTTCCCCCCGTACTCGAAATCGCAACAGCGCTCCAAGTAGCCGTTGGCGATCAAAAATTTCGGGTCACGTTCTTCGGGTTTCATGCGGCTAAAAATCTCGGGGATGATGTAGGAAATATCGTGGCCAACCCTGACATTCGGGCCAACGACCCCCGCCGACGAAATGTACCCCTCGTAGCCACTTACCACAAAACTTAAAAACGCGTTGTTGAGGTCAACAATTTGGCTGAGGGCGTTGAATGGCGCCTTTGTCATGACCCCTTCCAGACCTGCGCCGGTGGTCGACGGCGACTTCCCCGTCATATTGGAGGCGAATTCCATGAATAATTCGGGCAGTTCGAAGTAATGGAGGGGGTTATGGACCGACAGCGGCTGTATGCCGTCCTCGGGACCATTATTGCGGCGGCCAGCGATCACCGCGTCCACGACGTAGTAGAGGGGCTGGTCGGGCGAAATCCCCCGCGCCAGGCGCATGCAAGTCTCCGTGATGTGCATGAGGCGCCGGTCCGTGATGTCTTTGCGGTCCTGTAAATAGCGCATGTTGCTGCTCAACTTCCCATTGTCCATAAGGCGTTGGTGGGAGGGGCAGACGACGTACTTCGGGGCGCGCTCGTCTTGTAAAAATTGTTCTAAAAATTTCTGCATGATCGGCGTATACTTGGAAAATTTTATGCTATCTTCGACGATTTTTTGCACATCAGGTTTAGTCAGGGGCTGGTAATTGCAGATAAAGGAGTTGGGCAAAGTCATTTCGTACTCCGCTTCGTGGTCGTAGCCGGGATCGATGGCATCGTCGGGGCGCTGGTAGAGGCGGTATTCACAATTTTCCACGAATTTTACCGAATGGTAAGGTTTTTGTAAATTTTTTAGTGGTGCGACGGGGACGGTCACGCTGGCGGTGATATCGTCTTCCATCGAAATTTTCCGCGACGCACAGAAGTCCTCGCGCAGGGAAAATAGGTTCCAGGAGTGGTCCGAGCGCAGGCCGACCCGCAAGTAGCGCGCCATTATTTTCTGGTTGAGGTACTTCAATTCTTGGCCGGCGACGCCGTTGATGAGGTCGACCGAAAAATATTTTTTCCAATCCTTCCCCCAACTTTCGCGGTAGTGCAATTTTAAAATGTAAATGAGTTCTTTAATACTGGCCGGAATCGTCTGGAGCCAGCGATTATACTCGTCCGTTTGCTCTTCGCTCCGCTGGAACATTTTGACGACGGAACCGAGGGAGCGCTTGCGGTCCAGGATTTTTAATGTTTTTTTATCTGAATTTTTAAAGCGATTTGAAAAATTCATTTGCAATATGGTTTCCACCGTGGCGCAATCGCCTTCGAAATCCCGGATCACGGAGCTCCCGGACACGATATTGTCGTCCACCGCCTTCGAAATCTCCGACTTGCCGCCGCCCGATACGGTCGATGGTTTGTGGCAAAAAACGCCTTCGGCAACCGTACCGATGAGTTGCCACTGGTGCGATCGGGGGTCCTTTTTCAACTCAACTTGGTAGCCGTTGGACAGCACGTAGGTCCAATGGGGGACGATCCGCAGCTGATTCGCTGAGTCGTCCGATTGCCAAGTAATGGTTTGGTTGAGTTTGGAAAAATGGGCGTCGCCCGGGACGTAAATGACATCGGGGAATTGCCGATCGATGCCGTAGCCCTCCCGCTGAAAATCGATTTGCTGGCCATAATGTTTTGCCAAAAAAGCCATGGTTTGCTCGGATTTCTCGATATAATCCATTTGGAAATCGTCGCCGAGATTGTAGCGCGGGTTAGCCAGTGCGCCCCCCGAATGTTCCTCCTCGCACAGGCCAAATAAATTCGCCGAGTAACTCATCTGCGTCTTAATTTCCTTCTTTCCGTAGCCATTATAGCTATCGGCGATAATCGAGATAATGACGCCGCTTTTGTCGCGTACCATGACTTTGAAAGGTTTGCCGCCGTGGTAGCGTTCGTCGTCCTTTTCCCAACACATCCCCTCACGCCTTTGGCGCTCCGTCGCGTCGGAGTAGTGGGGCAATCCGAGTTCTTTTTTGGTTAGATGGGTTAGGTGGGGTGCGACGATGATGCAGCCGCTATGGCCGGTCCAAGTTTCCGGGTCCATGGCGGGATCGTTTTCCGGGGACGTGGGCGAGCCAGCGGTTCCAAAAATACTTTCGACCATATCCAAAAAATTGACCAGCGATCCGGGCACAAAAAATCGAATCTCCATGCGCTTTTCGCAGCAATAATCGGGTATTTTGGGGCAAATAATGGGTTTTAGGTAGCCGGAGACGAAGGTGTAAGCTTTTTTCTGCTGCGTTGATGTAAAGGGCAATTCGAGGATATTTTTGGGAGGTTGGCAAGCGTGGGCCAGCATCCGGGCAAAGGCGAGTTTTGGCACTTCGATTTTATCCGTTGGGACGCCCAGTTCGCCCCCGACGATGTGAAAAACGTCCTTCGTGGTCCGCTTATCGATTCTAGGGTTGTGCAAGATCCCCTGGTAAACGCGATAGCTATCGACGTGTTCGGAGTGGAATTCGTCGGCGTTGGGGGGGAGCGACAGGACGCGGGACACGCCGTGGCGATCGCTAATGAAGGTATTGCGGGGGATCCAGGGATGTTTTTCGGCGGCTGGGAGGTCAGCAAAATAGCGCTCACAGAAGTCGATAATGCGCTGGTCGGCCGGGCAATTATAGTTAGGGAGCAGGCGGCGCAGGTCGTTAGCGGAAGACAGCAGGGGTTCGGCGATTTGAATAATGGGTAAATTTTCTTTACGAGCATTTAACCCCAGGGATATGAGGCGGAAATTGACGTATTCCTGCAGCATTTCGTCTCCAAGAATGGTATTCTTTTTATCACAGTCGTCGCCATTATACCCCAATGTTTTTCGAATATCCATAATAATTGATCCATCGTAAAAATTTTCGAAAATGTTTCAATAAATTTTTAATATTTTAATGGAATTTTATAAATTGGATTTTGGAGTTTTATGAGGTTTGGGTCAATTTCGCATAATATATATTATGTCTCAATTTTCTTTTTGATTTTCACCGACTCTAAAAAATTTCCTAAAAAAAATTTTTTTCCCCACGGTCAATCCCCAGCAATTGCCAGGCTTTGGAAGTTAAAACGCGGCCCTGCGGCGTGCGCTGCAAATAGCCCTCCTGGATCAAAAATGGCTCGTGGACCTCCTCCAACGTCTGCCGCTCCTCACCAATGGCAATGGCAATCGTATTCGCCCCGACCGGCCCACCTCCGTAATTCTGCCCGATGACCTCCAATATCCGCTTGTCCATTTCGTCCAACCCGTACTCGTCGATGTCCAGTAGCCGCAGCGCCTCCTTCGCGTGAGCTAGCGTAATTCCCGACGGCCCCGTCCCAGACGGGTCCTGTTGAGTAAAATCGCGCACAAAAAATAGTAAATTATTGGCAACGCGCGGCGTCCCTCGCGATCGCCGAGCAATCTCCATCGCCGCCTCCCCCTGAATGTCAATTTTTAAAAGTTTCGCATTTCGCTCAATAATTTTTGACAAATCTTCTCCGCCATAGTAGTCCAGGCGCGCCTGCAATGTGAAGCGGCTTCTGAGGGGAGCGGTCAATAAACCCGTCCGGGTGGTGGCGCCGATGAGGGTAAATTTGGGGATATCGAGGCGGATACTGCGCGCATTGGGGCCCTGATCGATCATCACGTCGATGCGAAAGTCCTCCATCGCGGCGTACAAATATTCTTCAATGGTCTTCGAGAGGCGGTGAATTTCATCGATAAACAGGACGTCGCCGTACTCCAGGCCCGTGAGCATTCCCGCCAAATCCCCGGCTTTTTCGATCGCTGGCCCCGATGTGACGCGAATGCTGGCGTGCATTTCCTCCGCTAAAACCATGGCCAACGTCGTTTTACCGAGTCCGGGAGGCCCGCTCAGGAGGATGTGATTGAGGGGTTCTTTTCGCCGTTGGGCCGCCGATGCCATGATCCGCAATTTTTCCAAAACCCGCGCCTGCCCCGTAAAATCGGCAAAGCGCGAGGGTCGCAGGGATACGGTCGCCGGCTCTTTAAATGTAAAAGAATCGTTCATAAAAGGTAACGTTCTGCGGAGATGGCGGCGGCGGCACCGCTTCCGGCGGCGGTAATAGCTTGGCGATAGTGGCGGTCGGCGCAATCACCGGCGACAAATACCCCGGGAAATTTCGTGTGGACGCCTTCGGCGATGATGTAACCCTCTGCGTCACGCTCGAGTTGGCCTTCGAAAATCGCCGTATTGGGCACGTGGCCGATGGCTAAAAACACACCGCTGCAGGGCAAATCCCACTCCGTATTTTGGGTACTGAGGCGGACGTGGGTTACTTTTTTTTCGCCGCAAATCGCAACGGGAATCGTGTCCCACAGGACCTCAATTTTGGGGTGCGATAGAACACGATCCGCCATAATTTTCGAGGCACGGAGCCGATCTCGGCGATGGATAACGTAAATTTTTTCGCAAAAACGTGTCAAAAAAAGAGCCTCTTCGCAAGCCGAATCCCCTCCTCCGATTACGAAAACAGTTTTGTTTTTGTAAAACGCGCCGTCACAGGTCGCGCAAGTACTCACGCCGCCACCGCCAAAAAATTCTTTCTCTCCGGGAATATTGAGTCTGCGAGCCGAAGCGCCCGTCGCAATAATCATCGCCCGAGTCCCAATGGAAGCGCCTCCGCAGGTCATCATTTTCTCCTTTAAATCAACGCGCTCGGCCACCCCGGATCGCACGCGAATGCCAAATTTTTCCGCTTGCTGACGCATGTTGGACGTCAGTTCGAAGCCGCCGATCCCGTCGGGAAACCCAGGAAAATTCTCAATTTCCGCCGTCTCGATTAGCTGCCCGCCCGGCCGATCGCCCTCGATGACCAGAGGATCTAAGCGCGCCCGAGCCGCATAAATCGCCGCCGCTAATCCCGCGCAACCACTCCCCAAAATGACTAAATTTTCCAGCTCCACGAACCCGTAACTTAAAAAAAAATCAATCCACGCTCAAGAAAATTAAAATTTCCGGGAAATTTTCACAAAAGCGCCGTGCAGTGCGTGCAAATATGTTAAATATGTGTCAAATAAAAAATTTTTTTGCCCCTTGCGTTGCCTTAGTGCGGACCATCTGATCGACTGCTAAAATTTCCTCGACGGTCGCGTAAGTCCGATTTTCCACCTTCGGCAAAACGGCGGCGATGATTTCCGCAATGGATTTCAAGGCGATTCTCCCCCGCAAAAATAACTCTACGGCGACTTCGTTGGCTGCGTTGTAAGCGATGTGTTTGCTCTGCCTCTCCCGAGCCACTTCGGCCGCCAATTTCAAACACGGGAATTTTTCAAAATCGGGCGGGAAAAATTTCAGCTCAGCCAGTTGGAAAAGGTCCAGCGACGGCTCTCGGAGGGAAGTGCGTTCGGGGTAAAATAGGCAGTGGCGCACGGGATAACGCATGGACGGCGGCGCCATTTGAGCTAAAAAACTGCCGTCGCAAAATTCCACGAGCGAATGGACGATACAACTGGGGTGGATCGCGACCCTGATCTGCTCCGCTTTGGCGCTAAACAAATGCATCGCCTCGATCATTTCTAAGCCTTTGTTGGCCATCGTCGACGAATCAACGGTGATTTTCCGCCCCATGGACCACTTGGGATGCTGCAGGACCATTTCGGCGGTTGCATGCTCCATCGCCGCCCCGTCAACATTCCAAAATTTCCCACCGGAAGCCGTCAACCAAAGGGAACGAATAAAACGATTATTGCCCTTTAAACACTGGAAAATCGCGTTGTGCTCGCTGTCCAAAGGCAGGAGCGTCGCGCCCTTCGCTTTCGCCAAATTCATCACCATTTCTCCGGCAATGACGAGCACTTCCTTACTAGCCAAAATAACCGTTTTAGCGCGGTCGATTGCCTTCAGCGTTGGTCGGAGGCCGTTGACACCGGAAATAGCCACCACAATCGCATCGAATTCCACAGCGCTGACCATCTGCGTGAGGCCGTCCACGCCGCGGAAAATATTTTTGCACATACCCTCCGGCACCCGAACGTTCCCGTCGACCACCGCCACCGCAGGTACGGAGAATAATTGTGCGATTTTTTCGGCGCGATCGACGGCGGAATGGCAGGAAATCCCGACTACTTCAAATTGATCCCGAGCCCTGGCAATTTCCTCCAGAACGGTTGTTCCGACGGATCCCGTTGCCCCTAAAATGATGATGCGTTTTTTTGGTTTCATAGATAAAATATTGACATTTTTAAAATTTTCGGCTAGTACTATCAGGTGCATTTAGGGAATCAATCTTTTTTTTATTATTCTTTATTTTTCATTTAAAATTTCCATTTTTCCTAGGTATTTACTCATAAAACGGATGGGATTAAAAATTTATTATAAAAGGGGTAAATTTTTCTTGACATGGAAATTAGAAATACAATAGATATTTTTAATCATGGCAGCAAAAGTTAAACCTTTAATTTTAGTCGTTGAGGATGACAGTGAATTGTCGGAGCTGATTGAAAAACAGTTGCAAGTTTCCGGAATGGACGCGCAGAAGTTTTATAACGCGGACGATGCGTTAAAATTTTTACAGCGCTCCTTCTCGAACCTGATGCTACTGGACCTCAATCTCCCCGGCAAAGATGGACTGTCTTTACTCGAGGACCTCAAAAAGAAAAGTATTTCGATTCCGACGATCTTCATTTCCGGCGAAAATCGGGAGGAAATCAAGGTAGCGAGTTTGGAAGCCGGCGGCGACGATTTTATGACTAAGCCTTTCGGTCTCAACGAACTGCTTTCGAGGATTTCGGCTGTGTTGCGGCGTACGAGCCGTTCCGGCGACGGACAACTGACGGCCAATACTTCCCTGACGGACGGTACCTTTGATTTTCTGGGCACGCAAGTGGATCCCAGTCGCTTGGAAATTCGATTCCCAGACGGTTGCGCGGAGAAAATTGGGCGAAAGGAATTCGGCATCCTCTCGTATTTTGCACAAAATCCACACCTCATTTTGAGCCGTAAGAGCATTATTCACAGTGTGTGGGGCGAACATGCAAATGTCAAGAGCCGTTCTTTGGATCAGTACATCGTCAAGCTGAGGAAATTATTCAGCGCGCACGGTATTGAGACAGAGGACTCCGTCCGGACTTCCCACGGCATCGGTTATACCTATGTGCCGCAAATTCAACCCCAATCGCAAACCCAAATCGTACAGGCATCGTAACCAAAACAGGCCCGAAGGAGAATGGGCGCGTGCCTTTTCTCTTTTGGGTTCTATCCCCCAAATATCGTGCGGGTTTCGATCAAAATATCGTAAATTATAGAGTATTGTATTATAAATTTTGGGCAAGTTTGTGGGCGGCAATGACGCCGTAATTCATCGCGCCGAGCCAGCCGGACATGATAATGCCGACGGATCCCGCGTGGTAGAGGCCGGGGATTTGTTCCGGCAGTTCCATTGAAACGCTGAGGCCTTCGAACTTCGTCCCAAAGGAAGTCCCATTGGGGTGGCTTGTGTAGCGGAATAGCGTCCGGGGAGTAGCGGCCCCGGCATAGTCGATTTTTTCGCGGATATTCGGGATAAATTGCTCCAGAGATTGAATGCTGTCTTCAATGATGCGATCTTTTTCCCGCCCGTAAATCTCGCTATCCAGGGCACTCCAGTCATCCCAATGGGCATTCATCGAGGCGACGACCGCGCACATGGGCCGTTGTTGGGGGCGTGTTTTGGGGTAATAGAGGGAAAAAGTGCGGCTTTTGGTGTGAAAATCCTTCAGTTCCGCGCTGCTAAAATGCTCATTTTCCGAAGTAAAAATCAGATCGCCGATGTCGTCGATGGCCTCGCCGTCTTTGATCCCCAAATACACTTGGCAGGAACTATTATTGATCCGAACTTTTTCAATTTTTTTTAAAAATTTTTCATCAAAATATTGTTCGCCGACCAAAGTTTTGACCGTATTTAGCACATGTGCATTGGATAAAACGGCGCGACAGGAAATATCAATTCCGTTGGCCCGCACGCCGCTAATTTTATTATTTTTTAGCAAAATTTTCTCAACTTTAGTGCGTTTGAAAATATCGACGCCATTTTTCAGAAGTTCCGCGGTCATTTTTTGGATAAGCTGGTCGGTCCCGCCCTCGAACGTATAGACGCCTTTGCTCATGAAATTCGAAAAAACGATGCCGTAAGTTATGGCTTCGTCGTCCAGCGTCGACCCGTTTGCGTAGGCGATGGGCTCCATGAGCAGGCGGTGGACGTCGTCGCGTCCCGGAAAAAATAGCTCAAAAAGCTCGCGCGTAGGCCGGCGGTCATCGTCGTAGAAATTCATCTGGCGCAATTCGGTAAAAAAATTGTCTACGCATTCCGCTGAAATGTGAAATTTTTCAATTAATATGCGGGTAAAATCTTCGCGGGTGAACGTCGTTTCGATGTCGAATTGGGGATTCACGAAGCGGATGCGCTTCAATTGTACGATACTTTCGGCGATTTCCGGCGACCAATATTTCCGGCAAGACTTCACCATCCCGACGGGAAAACCGTGGAGCGAAACGTCAAAAATGTGATTTTTTCGTGAAAAATGGGCCGCGAGCCCCCCCAAAGCATAGTGCTGCTCGCAGAGAGCGACGCGGTACCCCAACTTCGCCAAATAATTCGCGGCGGTCAAGCCCGCCAAACCGCTGCCGATCACGGCGACATCGCAGGCCATCCCCGCTTCAATTTTTTCGGTCATGGGAAGAATTTAAAAGAGAAACGGCCCGCTTCAAGCAAATGTTGGGCACAAAATTCAGGCATAAATTCCGCCGCCGAGCAAAACATTATCCGCGTAAAACGCAACGACTTGGCCACTCGACAGCGCCCGCTGCGGGGTTTTAAATTCGATAATGGCTTGGTCGGGCGATATTTTTTCGAAATAAATTTCCTGGTAGGGGTCTCGGTAGCGTGGGCGGCAGCACAATCGGCAGCGGTCCTCCAACGGCCTATTAGTGTGGCTCAAATTGTAAATCTTGAATATGTTTTTATACAATTTTTTTTCACTTTCGAAGGCAATTTTTAGTTCATTTTTCTCCAAATCCTTCCCGATGACAACGTAAAAATTGTGATCCGAGGTGGAAGGGATACCCAAGCCATGCCTCTGGCCTATGGTAAAGTTGTGCAATCCGGCGTGACGGCCGACGATTTTCCCGGAGCCATTGACGATATTTCCCGGTGTTTCGGGGATATAATGTGCTAAAAAATTTTGAATTTTTACATTTCCAAGGAAGCAAATTCCCTGGCTATCTTTTTTTTCGGAAGTCACTAACCTCGCATTTTTCGCCAGATGGCGCACTTCTTTTTTGGTCAAATCGGCTAGGGGAAACTCGGCTAATTGGATCTGTTTTTGTTTTAAGTAAGCCAAAAAATAGGTTTGGTCCTTATATTTATCGGCCGGCTCGACGATGTCGAAAGTCCCGTCGAAATTTTTTTGTTTTTTACAATAATGGCCTGTGGCGATCGCCTGACTCCCCCTTTTTCGGGCCATTTCCGCCAGAGCGCCAAATTTTACAAATTGATTGCACAGGACGTCGGGGTTCGGCGTCGTTCCGCTGCGATAGCCCTCGACCAGCGGCGCCACCACAAGCTGCCGATAAAAATCGATCATGTTTGCAATTGTAAAATCGATGCCCAATTGTTCGGCCACCCGCCTAGCGTCCGCCGCGTCCCTTTGCCAGGGGCAGTCCCCCATCGGCGAAAGAGTATCGCCGCTGTGCCACGTGCGCATGTACATTCCCAGCACCTCGTCGCCGGATTTTTGCGCCAACAGCGCCGCAACGGAACTGTCCACACCGCCGGACATCGCCACCGTAATTTTACGCATTTTTTAATATAATTTTAAATTCATGTCACGCAAATCCCAAAACGAAACCCTTCCCATTTGCTAAACATTGCGCATTATTTTTAGAAATTTTTGTAAAATATCTTCGTCGATTCGAATGGCATAATTTTTGTGCGCGGGCAATAAATAGGCCGCATTTCCAGAGAAAAATGCTTCAAATTTGAGCGCCCCATTGACCTCCAAAAATAATTTTTCCGCCGAAACGGCGTCGGCCATCTCGGTTTTTGAAACGGCGTCCAACGGCTGCAGCAGCGAAAATAGGAGCAAAAGGGCCGGCGTGTCAAAGTGCTCAAGGGCCTGAAATAATGGGGATTCGTCGGAAAATTTCAAAACATTCCACTCGCCGGACTCGTTGCGGGACAGGAATAATTTTTTCTGAGCAAGGGAAAACGTCACCGACTGCACCTCCGGGAAAAGCGACTGCGCGCACAGCGCCTGCAGCGGCCGGTCCCATTCCCCATTCCAAGGCACCTCGAACAACGCTCCATGACCTTCGAGCCAAGCGTAACGAACGATTTTTGCCCCCTTATCTTCCCTAAAATACTCACTGCAACTGACGCTAAATCTCCTCTTTCGCTCATCGACTAGCGCAATAGTTACGTGAGGTTTTTTGAAAAAATTTTCCGAAATGTCAATACATTTTTTTTTATTTTTTTCTCCATTTTTCGATAAATTTTCCATGGCCTCAGCCTTCGTCTGGGGAGAAACGTCAAAATTTGCGATCCACTCGAGAATTTTTTGGACCGCAGACGCGTCCGCCTCGATCTCGATGGGCCGCTCAAAATACCACGTCGCATTTTTTTTGGCGAGCAGAAATTCGCGATTTTTACCGGGAAATGTCAATGAAAAAGTAGCGATTTCATTGGATTTCAAAGGGCAAATGGACCGCTGGCACCAAAATTGTGGCCCCAAAGCAATTATTTCATCCAAATCTTCCTCCGTACCCGAACATTCTTCTGCCAATGAATTGAGCCCGCGAATCGTTCCGCCAAATGTTTTTGTTTGATTTTTTTTACTTAATTTTAGCGTATATTTCGGCGACATGCGGGGGTTTTGCCCCAGGATTTGAAAAAATTTTCGCACGGCAAACGGATTCACGGGCCAAGCAAAGGGCTCCACCATTTCCCAAGTGTTATTCCCATTTTTTTCAATGGCAAGGGCAACTTTTTCCCCTCGAATTTCGATTCTAAAGACGCTGTGTTCCCCATATTTTTCACAAGAATTTTCACATTTTTTCACACCACCGAAAGCCGTTTTTCCCCGCCAAAAATGACTATCTACGTAAATAAAAAGTAAAACAATGCCGCCCAGTAAACCCGTACGCCCCAGTATATGCCCCGATTTCACCGAAAATTCCTCCGCACATAGATCACCAGCCAGCCGAATAAAAGAAATAGCAGGGGGATGAGCAGCAGCCGCACGCCGATGCGCACGAGCTCCGCCCGCGAAAGCGCGATTTTGTAGGACTCCGCCGCCTTCGTTTTGACCGAAGCCGAAATCTGCTCCCCGCCGTCGAGGAGCCACGTCGCGATCGAATTGAATAAAATTTTGTTCCCCAAAACGCAAAATCGGTGATTTGTAATAAAATTTGCGTTGCCGATGACTAATAATTTACCGCCGCTGTGCGCCGCATCTCCCTCCGCAATCGCTTCGGAAAGGGTCGCGATCGGAACGGGCCCCACCAGGTCTTCCGCCGCATTATACCTGAGTTTTCGCTGGGTGTAGTCCAATTTTGCGAACGTCTTTTCCCCCGACGAAAATAGTGGCGTGATTCTGCGCTGCTTCGTCGCCGGCGACCCCACGTCCACGCGCACGGGCTGACACAAACCAAAAAATGCCCGCAGCTGCAGATCGATCATGGGCCGCGTGATTTTATGTTCCGCGAAACGGTCGACGATGCTGTCGCCGGAAAGTCCGAGGCGCCCCCCGTCGCCGTTGACGATGAGCATGTCGTCGGCGAGGATGCCCCAGTCAAACAGCAAATCCTCCAAACCGCAGGTCTTTGGCGGAGAAAGTAGGAGCAAAATTCGCCCGCCATGTTGTAAAAATTCAGTCAAAACTTGGATTTCGCTTTCCGTAAATTTTATTTGGGGGCCCGCGATGGCGATAAATTTTACCTTTTTTTCAATAATTCCGTCGGCCAGGTTAATTTTTTCGACGAGATAGCCGCTTTGCCGCAACAATTCTTTGGCGCTGGAGCTGCCGCAGATGGGGTGTACGCTGTCGCAATCGATTTCGCCGTGGCCCGTCGAGAACAATATTTTTTTCGTTTCGCGGCCGGATAGCCTCAAAATTTCGTCCGAAATGACGCGCTCCCCGCAAAATCCCGAGACCACACCGTCCCGAAATTCGTAGAGATCGAACGCCGGAATCACGCGGAAATGCTCGCGGCTGGCGACAATCACGCTGTCGCTGACCATGCTTCCGAATTTGAGCGCCAGGTCGTCGGCTACCCGAGCCTGCTGGACCACGTCAATGAATTTTACCGTAATTTTACCGCCGGCCGCATGCCTGTATTCTTTTAGTAAATTTCGCAAATCTTTTACAAAAAAGGGAACGCTATCACTCGGATTGTGGCCGTAGAATAAAAAAATTTCCACGGGATCTTCGAGCACTTTCAGCACGTTCAGCGAAAATTCTTCGAGGGCAAAATTATGTATTTTCTGGCAATCAAAGCGGTAAAAATAGCGCGACGACAGGATATTCACGGCGGCGACGGCAAGGACGACACCCAAAATACTCAGTGTTTTATTGAGTAATTTTACCTTGCGAGCCCATTTGAAATCCTCCAGACGCGACATGGCTGCCAACCTAACGAGCGCACGCCCGTTGGGAAGACTTATTTTATTTGTAAACCGCCGCGCCCCGACTCCGGATGCAAATATTCCCCGCTATCCATCTCGATAACCAGCGCTTCCCCCCGATCAAAATAAACCTGAATGGGCTTTTTATAGGCGATCACCTCCTCGCGGCCCTTCGATAGCGTCCCCGAAAAAATTTTCGACTTGTCATCCCCGTCGCGGACAATCACTTTCGCGTCGCCGCTCGCACGAATGATAATTTTTTTCTGAACGACCGGAAGGGTATTGCTTTGTTCCGCAGGCGGAGATTTTTTCGCCCCCATTTGGGCAATAATCCCATATAGCGCCAAAGATAACAGGGCCAAACTCCCCAAAATGATCCCCGCCATTTTGAATGTCGCTTTTTTGTAAAAAACAACTTTTTCCTGGGACGGCAGCGGTGAGCCCTCCACATCATCGCCAAAGGACGTCTTGATATGGTCATGATTTACCTCCTGCGTCTTTTTCGCGACCTGCGAGACCATTTCGCGGCGCTTTTGGTAGGATTCCAGCGTCTCGAAGGGCTTTATGGGGCATTTCGCCATCGCTTCTCCCTCGTCCAAACCTAAAAAATTTGCATAGGATCTGTAAAATCCGCGTTTGTAAATATCCGGTAAGTTAAAATCGAACGCGCCGTCCTCAATCGCCTGAATGTATTCCGCTTTGACGTGTATAGCTTCCGCGGCCGCATCAACCGACAATTTTTTCGTTTGGCGAGCCTCTAAAAACAAAGTTCCGACGTTACCACTCATAGTATCTCACTTATCCATAAATCTCATTAACTATTTAAACAACTCATTTTTGCGAAAATGCAATACTTTTTTTTATTTTTTTTCGAAATTCATAAAATGATCAATCACACCGCAATTTTTTCCGGTATATCTCATTTATCCATAAATCTCATTAACTGTCTAAACAACGCATTTTTGCGAAAATGCAATACTTTTTTTTATTTTTTTTCGAAATTCATAAAATGATCAATCACATTGCAATTTTTTCCAATATATCTCACTTATCCATAAATCTCATTAACTGTCTAAACAACACATTCCCGCAAAAATGCAATACTTTTTTTTGTTTTTTTTCGAAATTCATAAAATGATCAATCACACCGCAATTTTTTCCGGTATATCTCACTTATCCTTAAATCTCATCAACTGTTTAAACAACGCATTCTCGTGAAAATGCAATACTTTTTTTTATTTTTTTTGAAACTTATAAAATAATCAATCACACCGCGATTTTTCCCGGCAATAGCGCTACCCGCGGCACCGAATCGATCAGCAACTGCGTGTAGGTGTGCTTGGGCGACGTGCAAATCTCCGCGGGACTCCCCAATTCCACCACTATCCCATCGCGCATGACAATAATATTGTGGCAAAAATGTGCGACAACGGCAATGTTGTGCGAAACAAATAAAATGGCGATTTTTTTTTCGCGATTGAGCGCCGTCAGTAGGGCTAAAATCTGCTTTTGTACAAATAAATCACAACCACTTACAATTTCGTCACAAATCAGTACCTCCGGATTCACCGCCAAACTGCGGGCGATCGAGAGGCGCTGCCGCTGCCCCCCACTCAACTCCATCGGCAAACGATCGAGCAAAGAAACGTCCATTTCCACCGATTCCAACAGATCAATAATGCGCGCCCGCTTTTCCCGAGCCGTCAACAGAGGAAAATGAATGCCGAGGGGCTCCGCCAAAATCTTCCCGACGGACATCCGCGGATTAAACGTGTCGCAAAAATCCTGCGGTATAATTTGAATTTTTTTTCGAAAGGGGAAAAATCGCTTTGGGGACAGGCGCGTGACGTCGACTCCGCCGATAAAAATGCGGCCCCGTTTTACGGGAATAAATTTACAAATTGCCTTGAGGACCGTCGATTTCCCGCCGCCACTTTCCCCCACGATGCCCAAAATAGAGCCCTTCGGCAGCGAAAACGACACGCCCCGAACCGCCTTTACGGAGACTTTTCCCGTCGAAAACCAGCGCCTGGGACGGTATTCCACGACCAGCGACTCCAAAGATAATATGTGCTCCTCCTCGATCATTTTTACCTAAATTTTTACTCAATATTCAAATTTTCACTCAAAAAAGTACCGATCCAACTATAAAACATAATTTCGAACTTATACAAATTCATATTTCTTTTGGAAGCGGAAGAGTATTTTTTTTTATTTTTTTCAAAATTTAGACTTGACTTTTAGCATTTGGCGTACAATTTTTATATTTAATATGGAAAATATAGACATTGATCCCGTCGCGGAGGTCTATCGGATTTGTTTTGCGGAAAAGTATTTTTTTAATGTAGAAAAGG
>JAISBJ010000059.1 GCA_031266235.1 Puniceicoccales bacterium
CCACCACCGCCGCCGCCGCCTCCTCCTCCTCCTGGAGCAAGAAATATGGGCGGAAATAGGCCTCAAGCGCCGGTAGAAAATAAAGGGAATGTTTCTCGGCCTTCGCACTTGGATTTAATCAAAGGGGGCGGTTATCAGCTGAAAAAACTCGATCTGAATGCGCCGCCAAGGCCGTCAGTATTGCCGGCTGCTCCGGTTTCGCACTTGGATTTGATCAAAGGTAGAAATTTCAATCTGAGAAAAGTTGATCGTTCTCAGCCGCTACCTCCAGCGCCTAGACCTAATGCAGAAGCAGATCCGAGTCAGTTGACGCTGCAGGATATACTGCAAAAAGCGGCATCGATCAGAAAAGCTGTGCATGAATCTGAGACCCAACATGAAGGTAACACGGAAAAGTCGGAATCGACGGTATGGTAATCCGTATTGGTGAAATTTATTTAAGGTAATAGTAAAATAACAATGAAATGGTCCGTTTGGCGCGGGCCATTTTTATTTTTCCGAAATAATTTATTC
This sequence comes from Puniceicoccales bacterium, assembly GCA_031266235.1. Lineage (GTDB taxonomy): Bacteria > Verrucomicrobiota > Verrucomicrobiia > Opitutales > LL51 > LL51. Next base: position 514 of record JAISBJ010000059.1, read on the forward strand.
GAAAAAATTTTACTTTGATTCGAAAAATTTTATCGCCAAATTCCTTTCGGAAAATTTTGGGAATTGTTTTTTTTACTCATCTCGCTAGTCTCGCGCCCGTGAACGAAATCCTCAATTCGTCTATCCTCCGCGTCCGCAGCGATGCCCAAACCGTTTTTGTCGAGTGCGTGGGGACCTGGGATATCACGCAGAGTCCGTGGAATTTTCAAGGCCAAATCCCGCAAAATACCAAAAAAATTGTCCTCGATGCCGCCGAAATCCGAAGCGTTTCGTCTCCTTTTCTCCTGTTTTTCAGCCGCCTGAAATCCTGGGCAGCCCAGCGCGCGATCCCTCTGGAAACGAAAAATCTCCCCGAAAGCGTGGAGAAAATTTTCCATCTGTCCCAAATTACCCCAACGATCCATCGCCAGCCGCCCCAAAAATACGGGTTTTTTTACGGCGTCGGGCAGCGGATCATCGACTATTGCAGCGGCGTGAAACACAGTGCGCGGTTTTTTGCGGATACGCTGGCGGAATTAATGGGGATTGTGGTGGCTTGCCCTAAAAATTTTGTGAAAAATCTCCTGCCTTTTATCCAGCAAACCGGAGTCAACGCATTGCCCATCGTCGCGCTGATCAGTGCGCTTGTGGGGCTGATCTTGGCTTTCGTGAGCGTCGTGCAGCTGGAACGTTTTGGTGCGAGTATTTACGTGGCTGATTTGGTTAGTTTGGCGATGGCCCGCGAGATGGGTTGTCTGATGACCGGCGTCATTATGGCGGGACGGACGGGAGCGGCTTTTGCGGCTTCCATCGGCAGTATGCAGGCCAACGAAGAGCTCGATGCCCTTCAGACTTTCGGCATTAATCGGATCCATTACCTCGTACTCCCCCGCCTCATCGCTCTGGCGCTGATGATGCCTTTGCTCTGCATGTTTGCGGATTTGATCGGTATTGCCGGCGGCATGGTGTCCGCTTTGCCCTTTACGAAGGGTGGCCCATTGCAGTATTTAATCCAAACAAAGAAGGCGTTGGCTGTGACCGATGTTTTGATTGGGTTGGTTAAAAGTGCGGTATTTGGTGTGATTGTTGGCGGAATTGGGTGCTATCGCGGCATGTGTTGTGGGCGAAATGCGGCGGCCGTGGGCGAGGCGACGACATCGGCGGTGGTCCAGGGGATTACGTGGATTATTATTGCCGATGCTATTTTTGCGGTCCTCTGCACTGCCTTGGGCATCTGACGGCCCTGTGGCCGGGGCGTGGCAAAAGCTGCGCGGGAATCGCGCAAAACATGGAATTTCATTCCATGTTTTACAAGGTTAGGCCTTGTAGCTTTTGCCACGTCGCCGGCGTAGCTGGCGGAAAATTTTTACTATTTTTACAAATTAAACTGGATATAAGGGCGATTTCCAATACGGATTTTTATGGGTAGCAAGAAGAAGTGCGGAGCGGTATTTTTGGCACAAATTTTACAAATTAAATTGGGTATAAATTTCCCGAATGTAGGGCGAAAGATTGTTGCATTTTTTTTACAAACCGCGGATTATGGGTAACAAGGAGAAGTGCGGAGCGATATTCTCGGCACAACTCCAGGAGCAATTCGATGGCAATGGCCGCATTATTTTCGTCCAAATTCCCCGTAGGTTCGTCGGCGATGACGAGTTCCGGCCTAAGCATTAGGGCTCTGGCGATGGCGATGCGCTGCCGTTCCCCACCGGACAGATTTGCTGGAATGCGATTTTTCAGAGGGGCGATGGCGAGTCTTTGGAAAAGTGCTTCCGCTAAACATTTACATCTTTTTAAATCTTTTTTAGCAATACAGGCCGACAGGAGGACATTTTCCAGCGCGGTCAATTCGGGGATAAGGTTCGAGGCTTGGAAAATAAATCCGATAAAATTTTGGCGGAGGGCCGCGCACTGGTCGACGGACGCCTCGGAGATATATTTTCCCTTCCAAAAAACGGAGCCAACCGTTGGCTTTTCGAGGCCGCCGATGATGTTGAGCAGAGTCGATTTGCCGGACCCCGATTCGCCGGTGATACTCACGGTTTGGCCGGACGCGATCTCCAGGGAAATATTTTGGAGGACGGGGGTAGTTTGGCCATTGGGGCTCGGAAAATATTTCGAGACATTTTTCAGGGCGGCGAGGGGTGAGGCGGCGGACGGTTCTACGGGCATTGATTTGTAGGCATTCGGGGTGGCTGCTTGACCAGGACTCGAACCTAGACAAACTGAACCAAAATCAGTTGTGCTACCATTACACCATCAAGCAAACGCTATTAATAGAAAAAGAAAATCGCCCGATGCACGGAACAAGCAGGGGTTTTCTGGGCACAAAAATTTGGAAATGATTGTTCATCGAGCCTCCGAAAATATTCCGGCCTTCGGTCGGCGTATATAATAAAATGCGAATAATTCTGTCCCGTCCGGCGCAAAAAAAGCATGGGTTTTATGGGCACGAAAATTTGGAAATTATTGTTCATCGAGCCACCGAAAATATCCCGGCCTTCCATCGGCACGTATAATAAAATGCGAATAATTCTGTCTCGTCCGACGCAAAAAGCATAGGTTTTATGGGCACGAAAATTTGGAAATAATTGTTCATCGAGCCGCCGAAAATGTTTCAACCTTCCATCGGCGTGTATAATAAAATGCGAATAATTCTGTCCCGCCCGGTGCAAAAAAGCATGGGTTTTATGGGCACGAAAGTTTGGAAATGATTGTTTGTTTAACTATCAAAAGTATCTCGGCCTTCGATCGACGCGTATATCTCCCGCAGTTCTTCGGCGATCGCCGTAGCATGGGGGCGTTCCCGGTGGTCGAGGGACGACATGCGGGTCAGTATCCCGGCAAAACACTCCAACATCGAATGCGAATAATTCTGTCCCGTCGTCCGGCGCATCATTCCGTTTAATTCGGAAAGTTTGCCCAAAAAATACCGGTAGGCGTCGAATCTCGGCCGGCGCGCCAGCTCCAAATAATGGAATTGTACGGCGTCTTTTTCTTGGCGAAAATACAAGTAGCGGGCGAATTGATACCCGCGCTTGCCGAAAAGAATGGCCAGAAGAATGGGTGCTGACGAGTAAATGTCGTAGGAGGGCCTGGCGACCGCGTCGCGCTTCGACTTCGCCAGCTGGATCTCCCCCTCTATCGCCACTAGCCGCGCGTCAATTTCCTGTCTCCGTTGCTCGAAGCGTCCGATGACTTCCCTATCCCGCGATTGCCGTAATTTTTCGACGATTACTTTCAGCTCATCCTGTAGCTTTTTCTTTTCCAAATTGTCGTCCTTGATGACGCACGTTTGTACGATGAATTCTGGAGCGCCGTTATTGGAATGAATTTGGATCGTTTTACCAGATTTTTTCATAGCGCCGAGGTCGATGATGTGGCAGAGGAATTCCAGGGAATCGATCATGACGTTACCCGGTTTAATATCGCAGTGGACGAAGCCCAGGTAATGGAGGATGGAGAGGCCCGCAAAAAAACTCCACGCGCAGAGTACGGCGGTTTGGAGGTCATCGGGGAAGCCGCGGCGGTAGGGGGATCGTTTACGGGAGACGGTTTTGAAGAGATTTTCACCGACGACTCTCCGTTGGACCAGCGATCCGTCGATGGTTGATCCGATGACGGGAATGACGAGGTGCATGGCGAGTAACTGGGCGTAGTGGGGGTTGGTGAGGAGTTTTTCGATGGCCAATTCCCAAAAATTTTGCGAATTTTTTAACTCACTTTTAAAACTGCGTTTCCCCCTATCGCCCTTATCTTCTCGCACTTCCTTTACGATAAAACTCTTTTCGCCGGAATAGGCCTTGCCGGGATAGGCTTCGTAGATGGTTCCGTAGCCGCCTTGTGCTAATTTGGGGCCGATGATGATGGGGATTTCTGGAAGGGATTCGGATGTGAGTTCTTGGGTAATTGGCGGAGTAGCGCTCGGTATTTTTTTGTTGCGATTTTTCTGTAAAATTTGGAAGGAAAGGGGATAGTAAAAAGAATGCGAAGTGTTTGGTTTAGGGGAAATGGGGTCTATGGAAAATTCCGAGGTAAATTCTTGGGCGATCGAGCGGGCGGAGGTCGGTATTTTTCCGCTGCGATTTTTCTGGGAATCCTGAGAAGGTGAGGAGAAAAGCGGATAGTAAAAAGAATGCGAAGCGTTTGGTTTAAGGGAAATGGGGTCTATGGAAAATTCCGAGGTAAATTCTTGGGCGATCGAATGGGCGGAGGTCGGTATTTTTCCGCCGCGATTTTTCTGGGAATCCTGAGAAGGTGAGGAAAAAAGCGGATAGTAAAAAGAATGCGAAGCGTTCAGTCGCGAAAAAAATATGCCGCAGGCGGTAAACAGGCAGAGCGCTTGGTCTTTCTTCGATTTTTGCTTTTTCATAGAGCCTCAATCCTAAATTGTAAAAATTATCGATTGATTTTCAATAAAAATTTAATATTTTTTGTTTTTTAAGGGCGAAATTTATAACCAAAAATCACAATAATTCCCTTGGTCAGGCCGAGTAATATGTAAAAAAAGAGGCTTTTGCGGGCCCCTTTTTGCTTTTTATTCGCAATTATCTACGAATGAAGTAAAATCCGTGCTTCCAGTCCGATAGCCCAAAGTCGGTGAACGCTTCAGTTACATCTACCGCCGAAGGCCGCTGCGTAGGATCGAGATTAGTCATGCCCGCAAATAAACGCGCAAGGCGTTGTAAAATGGGTTCCGGAAAACGCCGGCCCGTCGCCTCAAACATCCTTTGGCTCAAGTCAGTCAATATCCTCAGAAAATAGGTGTAGCCGTCAAACCCAGGCTGCCTAGCGTCGTGGACGTATTGGAATTTAATTGGGCGGTCTGGATTGTGGAAAAATAACTCCTGCCCAAGATCTAATCCCGCTTTGCCAAATAATGCAGCCAGAAAAACGGGGGTCGACGCGTAGATGTCGTAGGAGGGATGCGCTGGCGGGATCACTATGGATTGTTGCGCTTTTTCCAGGGCTTGGATGGCAAAAGTGAGAAATTCTTGCCGCTCCGTAAGTTGCCATAGTTTTTCGGGTACTTTGGGATCGATCGGTGCTTTTGAAGCGTAGGTTCGCTTCCTTTCTGCCTCTTTGAGAGGCTCGCACATACTATCGAGTTTCTCGGGTAAGGTACTCGTATCCTCCTGAGCTTGGAGAGCCTTGAGTTGCTGAGCTATAATGGGAGTAAAATTTTTTAGGGAAATGAAGTTTTTTCTTTTTAAATCTTCGATCTGTTGGGATACGAGTGAAAGTTTGCTTTCGAAATCTGAAATTTGGCTTTGGATCTCGACTATTTTGTAGAATAGCAGGACGTATTCCGGTGCACCGTTACTGGAACAAGCGGACAAGAGTTTTCCAATTTTTGTTGTGAGACCGAGGTCGAGGAGGGCGGCGGAATGACTTCCTGCTGGATTCTTGGTTATCATGACATTATCGGGTTTAATGTCGCCGTGGACAAAGCCGGCGTGATGCAAGGCCACGAGTGCTGAAGGTAGGGCGCTTGCACAGACAACGGCTTCTTGGGGATTATTGGGGAAGCAGCCCGTGGTATCGTAGGGAGTTCTGCCTTCTGTGGCGGTTTTCTCGAGCGTTGCACCGGGAATTTCTATTTGTATGAGGCGTCCATTTTCTGTTGCGGCGAGTACGGGGGCGATTGCCCCTATGCCGTATGTTAGGCCAAATTCTGGATTTTCTCGGCCTAAGTTTTGCATTACGGATGATAGGATAGCTTTGGAATTCTCAAATTCCTTTTGCATATCTTCCCGACCCTGTTCGGATAGTCCTTCTTTGATCACGATGTCCTGGCCATCAAGGGAACCTGCGGAGACTCGGCCGTAAGCTCCTCTGCCCAATTCCCGACCTTTTGATACGTGTGCTCCCAGCTTTAGCTGGGGAAAGCCGAGGAAATCTTCTGCGAACTGGTTTTGTTGGCTTGTTAGCGGGGTTGGCGACTCATGGGTCAAGGTGATGATGCTATCGAAGGGAGTGGGTGTGTCGGATATTTTAGCGGCCGGGGCAGGAGGTCGAAGAGCTAGTGGCGTAGCGCCGGAAACTTGTCCAGGGGGATTTTGTCCGGTTGGAACGGGCATTGGCGTTTGGGCATCGAGTATTTTTTGCACTTCGCTGGGCAGCCGGTGATTACGGGGACCTCTCCTAGAAAAAGCTCCTTTGGCCTGCAGAGAGGGATCAAAAGCCCTGCCGTTAGGGGACGCTGTTTCATTTCCTGGGGAATTTGGCAATACGCCGTAATTAAAAGCGGAACTCATGTTGAGGCCGCACACATCGGAAAATATTCCACCGAAAGCCAGACAAATATATGCCGTCTTCCCACCGCTAAATGTTAAATTCCTATCCATTGTGCGACGGATTATGAAAAATAATTCACAAATCGCAACGAAAATTTTACTATTTTTTATTGTTCCAAAAAGCCGATTTTGCGGTAAACTTTTGCGAGCGTTTTGCGGGCGATGGGCTGGACGGTCTCGGCGCCCTCGCGCACGACGGATTGTAAATATTCTTTGTCATCTTTGATCGCGGCGTAGTGCCCCCGGACGGGCTCCAGTAGGGCGATGAGGGCGTCGGCGAGTTCCCGTTTGAACGGCGCGTAGCCGCTGTGGGTCGCAAATTTTTCCTCCGCTTCTTCCAGCGTCATGTGCGTCGCAGCGCAGTAAATATTTAGTAAATTTCCAATGCCAGGGCGCTCAGGATCGGCGCAGATTCTATCCCCGGAGTCGGTTACGGCGGCGGCTATTTTTTTACGAATCACTTCGGGGGCGTCGGTGATGTAAATTGTAGCGTTGCCGTCGGGATCGGATTTTGACATCTTGTTCTCCGGGGATTTGAGCGACATGATGCGCGCCCCAACCTTTTCGATGAGCGGAACGGGTACGGTGAATGTCTCGGAGTAGGTCGTGTTGAATTTTTCCGCCAGATCGCGGGCGAGTTCGACGTGCTGCCGCTGGTCTTCGCCGGTGGGGACGTAGTCCGCGTTGTAGAGTAAAATGTCGGCGGCCATCAGGACCGGATAATACAGCAGCCCGGAGTAAATATGCTCTTTTTTGGCCGATTTGTCTTTGAATTGGTGCATGCGGTAGAGTTGGCCGAGGGGCGTCAAACTGCCCAGTACCCAGGCCAATTCCGTGTGTCCGACGATGTGGGATTGGATGAAAATACTGCACTTTTTTGGGTCTAGTCCGCAGGCGATGTATTGGGCCACGCAGTTTAAAGTCGCCGCCCGCAGCGCCGCTGGGACTTGCGGTACTGTGATGGCGTGCTGGTTGGGGATGAAAAAATAGCAGGTATAGCGCTCCAGCATTCGATTCCAGCGGTTGGCGGCGCCCAGGAAATTGCCCAGGTGGAGGGTCCCCGTCGGCTGCATGCCCGTCAAAACAATGCCCTTAGATCCGCTTGCTTCCATAAATATTCAGTAATATTTCATAGCGGTGGAAGTAAAAATGGCAAATATTTTTTTAAAAATTGTGGCTGCGGAGGCCAACGAGGGGACC
>JAISBJ010000079.1 GCA_031266235.1 Puniceicoccales bacterium
AGTGGGCAAAAAATCTGGCCAATTTTTACTGCCGACCCAACATACCCAGCCAAGCGCGCTCAAATATTATATTCCGCTCCGACTTTCGGGCTCAAAACCTGGATCTGCGGAGCGCCGTAGGTGAACTCGTCCAAAAATTAACGCCGCAACTCTCCACTCAAACACATCAAAAAATCATTGGAGCGGTGGAAATTAGGGGGCAAAAAATCCGGCCAATTTTTACTGCCGACCCAACATACCCAGCCAAGCGCGCTCAAATATTATATTCCGCTCCGACTTTCGGGCTCAAAACCTGGATCTGCGGGGCGCCGTAGGTGAACTCGTCCAAAAACCAGTTGCGCGACTCCTCACTCCCATGGGTCAAAACGATAGCCCGCGGGTCTAAACGAATCGCCGCCTGCAACAATTCCTCGCGGTCCGCATGCCCGCTGAGATCAAAGCGCTCAATCGCCGCACGAATGGGCGTCGAATAGCCGAGCGTGGAAAATAAAAAATTGCCCCCCGACGTCGCCGATAATAGCTGCCCGCCAGGCGTCTCGGGATCGCAGTACCCCACAAAACAAATGCTATTTTTGGCGTTCCCCAGTAAACACGCGGCGATGTTGTAGGAAGGCGTGTTTTCCACCATCATCCCGCTGCTAATGACAAAAATCGTCGGCTTGTCCGGCTCGTCCCCGGGCTTGAAATACTTCGTCTTGCTCAGCGAAATCACCCCCAAATCCTTCAAAACACTTTTTCTGAACAGCAGCGAAGGATGTTTCTGGGAAATCTCGTCGAACGTGTCCATGAGCGCTAAACCCAGTCCGGAACAAATAATTGGCACTTTTTTATCAATTTTTTTCGCCTTTACCGCCTCCTGTAAAATCGTCAAAACCTCCTGCGTCCGCCCCAGCGCAAACGTCGGAATCAATACCGAGCCCTTCCGCTGCAGCGTGTACTGGATCGTCAAAAGGAGACGCTCGATCTCGAATTCAATTTGCTTTTGCTCCACCCGCTCCGTAGAACCGCGCGTTGTCTCCATAACCAACGTATCAATTTTTTCCTCCGGCCACTTCCCTCCCAAAAGAATCTTTTGGCGGCGAAAAAGGACGTCCCCCGTAAAAAATATCTTCCGATGCTTGTACTCCAAGAGCACCCCGCCGGCACCGACGACGTGCCCCGCATCAAAAAATTCAATGCCGATGCTCTCACCGCCCTTGCGGAACGTGCGCCGCATGCCATAGCGCATCTCAAAAAAATGCTCGTCCAACCCCTCGATCTCGCTCTTTTCGAAGAGGGGATACTCTTTTATGCCGAGTTCGCGCCGCTGATGTTTCATCACCACGTAACTATTTTCGAGCAAAATCGGCATGATTATTCGCGATTGTGGGGTTACGAGGAGGCGCGCCTGGGGGTGATCGCGCATGAGAATCGGGATGGAACCGATGTGATCCAGGTGGCAATGGGTGGCGACGACGAAGTCGAGGGAACGGGACGGAATTTCGGAAAAATTGGGCAGCGCCGCTAAGCCCACCTCCCGCGGACTCATCCCCGCGTCAATCACCATGCTAAAGGGCCCCAACTTCACGTAATGGCAATTCGCGCCAATGTCACATTCCGGATTCAAATCTTTAAAAAACATCTTCTTTCCGCTCGCATCATAGCAAAAATTCCGGCCTGTCGAGCCTATGTTGTCTGTCCCGGGAAATTCGGTCAAAATTTTCAAAAAAATTTAATTTATTTTCGTCAATCGGCGCCCTAGGGGTACAAAGCGACGTCGGGTTTTTTGGCGTGGACAATGAATCGGCGAATCTCCGCGACCGCCTCGTCGCCGGCGTCCTCCAGCACGTAGTGCCCGCAATCTTCGTAAATAATTCCCTTCGCCTTCGGAAAAAATTGCCGCCATTCTTGTAAAAATGATTCCGTAAAACAAAAATCGCCCTCGCCCCATAAAAGTAAAATTTTCTTCTGACTCAGTAAAAATAATTCACTTTCGATCCTCGCCAGCGTGTCCCAAGACGGGTGGCTCGGCGCCAGCGGAATGTCTTTTACAAACCGATCAATGGCAATGCGGTTTTTCCAGGAATTGTAGGGAAATTTGTATCCCAGCGCCGCCTTCGATTCCAATCCCCTCGCGCTCGCCATGAAATTGGAACACCGAACAAAGGCATTTGCCCCGCGGATCAACGCCGTCCCCAGCAGGGGAATTTTGCAAAGGGCAATCCGTTTGGGAATTTGGGAAGAATGGAAAGCGGCGCCATTCATGATCACGAGGCTCTCGATGCGCTCCGGCCAACGCTCCGCCAATGCCATTCCGATCGCACAGCCCCAATCGTGCATCACCAAATGAAACCGACCTAACTTGAGATACTCCGCCACTTTTTGCGCATTATGAATGTGATTGGCCAGGCGGTAGGAGTAATTTTGTGGCTTGTCGGAAAGCCCACAGCCCATGTGATCGATGGCGATGCAGCGGAAAGTCGACCGGAGATTTTTAATCAAATTGCGGTAATAAAACGACCACGTCGGATTCCCGTGGAGCATCAGCACCGCGTCGCCCTCGCCCTCGTCCACGTAGTGAATGCGATTTCCCTGGCCCACGTCCAAAAAACGCCCCCTGAAGGGATACTCCTCCTTCAACACTCTCGGCAATGTTTTCATCTAAATCCTTAAAAAATCAGCCACAACGCGTAAAGTTTCCTTTAAATGCGTGTCAATTCGCTCCAATTCCAACGCATCTTTTTCCTCGTCCTCCTCCTTTTTTTTACGATCTTTTTCGGCGTTGCGGGCCTCGACCACGTCCAGTAAAATTTCTTTAAAAGGCGTATTATTTTTAGCGAGGAGTTTCATCCGCTCATCGATCGACTGCTGGACCATCTCATCTTCGCGCTTCTCCGACCGGCGCTTCTCCAAATTAACCGACAGACTCTTCGCGTCGAGTACCTTCTTCAGGCGCGCGATGCGGTCATTGAGGAGCTGAAATTCTGGGTTTTCCCGCTGCCGCTGCTGGCTCCCCTCCCGCAATTTCACTAGCATTTCCGCCGAAATCTTGCTCTGCGGTTTCAGATCCAGGGCGGCGATCGAATCCCACTCGATGGCGTGCGGTAGGTCCGATTCTCCCACGGGCAAAAGGGAGTCGAAGGAGGGGTAGGCGATGTCGGACTCCACGCCCTTAATCTGCGTCGAAAGGCCACTGGGGCGGTACCACTTCTGAATCGTCAGCCGCGACGCCCCCAAATTTTCCTTGTATTGGAACTTCGAAAAAAGCTGCTCCATGGGCAGTAAAACCTGAACCGTCCCCTTGCCGTGGGTATTTTGATCGCCGACGATGACCGCCCGATTGTGGTCCTTCAGCGCCCCCGCTAAAATCTCCGCCGCCGAAGCACTCATCTTCGAAACCAACACAACCAGCGGACCGTCCCATAAAATCTGATTCGTTTTCGTATCAAAGCGCTCCACGTTGCCGTACTGCCCGCGCACCTGCACAATCGGCCCCTCCGTGAATACCCCGCCGATGAGTACCGACTGCTCCAAAATCCCGCCGCTATTGTCGCGCAAATCCAAAACCAAACCTTCAATTTTTTCCTTTTTTAACTTCTGTATCAAAGCCACCATGTCCGACACGCTGTCCGAATTGCCGGCCTCTTTTTCGTTATTTCCGTAAAAACTTGGTAAATGGAGGACGCCGATGGGCCGTTCCCGGTCGCCGTCTTTGAACTGGAAAACTTTCGCACTGGCGCGGCTCTCGGTCAACTCAATCTCATCCCGCGTCAGCGTGACCACCTTCAATTCGTTGACGTCGCCCGCCGGCTGTAATTTTACAAAAACTTTCGTACCTTTTTTACCGCGCAGCAGCTTGGAAATTTTATTGATCAGCATGCCCGAAACATCCGTATAATGCTCGCTTTCCTGGCCGATGGCGACGATGTGATCCCCCACCTGAATTTCCTTACTCCGCGCCGCAGGACCGCCGGGAATGAGTTCCTTGATGGCGCAGCAGCCATTTTCGTCGCCCAAATAGGCGCCGATCCCCACAAAAGAATGGTGGAGCGATTCCCGCAGATCCTCCATGGACTCGTGGGACATGAACGCCGTATGGGGGTCGTAAACCCGCGCGATGCTGTTCAAAAAGTGCTCCTGGATGATCCACGGCTCCAGCTGAGAGACGTTGCGCAGGTGGCTCTGGTAGCGCTGCTTGATATTTTTCTTCGCCAACTCGATTTTTTCATCAAATTTTAGCGGCAATTTGACATCGCCGCCGTCGCAGTGGAGGCGATAGACATTGCTCATGATGCGGCAAGGGAGGGTTAAACTGCGATTGAATTTAAACACTTCGCGCACATTTCGGGCGATGCAGCGGTGAATTTTGGACGGTTTTTGGGGCTCGCGCTTCTGGATTTTAGGGGACGTGAACCACCGCTTTATTTCCTTTAGAAGGAGGCCCAGGGTGCGATTTTTACTTTTTTGTGACGCCTCGATGATGGCTCGTTCGCGACGCCGCGACGCCGCTTCCTCCAAAACAATTTCATTGACAACCTCGAAATTTAAACGGTTTTCCCACAATTTTTCGAGCGCCTCCCGATGACGCACAAAATCCTCCTTCTCCCGATCAAAAACAAATACTTCGTCGGAATAGAGCTCAAATTGGTTGGAATCGATGCGTTTGAAAATCCACTGCACTCGGTCGCGAATCTTCTGGCGGTAGGCGTCAAAAATCGAGAATCCGGGCGTCAAACTCCCGCTGTTGAGAAACGTATCGAGGGTCGGCGCAAAGCGCTTTGTAAAATTATCGACGTCGCTTTGTAAAAGAAACATTTTCGAAACGTCAATGTGGGCCATGTACTCTTCGAGGATTTTTTTGAAGTCGAGATTTTTAAGTTTTTTGTGCAAATAGTGGACCTCCTCCAGGCACTTCATCATGCAAATCGTCTCCAAACGCATCGCGCTCGTCGGTTCTAGGTCCGCAAATTGCGGTTCTTCCCAGAGGATCTCGGCACTTGTTTTTTCCTGTTTTTCGCCTTTGGATACCCGCAGCGCAGGGGGATTCGACGTCGCACTCGGCCCTTCGTCGGCACATATCCCACAACAAATGGCAAAAGAAATGCTGAGTAATAAAAAAAATTTCCGATTAAACATCATCCACCAGTCGCCCGATTATTTACACGCTCGCATTTTTAGCAAGTCTATAAAATAATCTTGCGTTCCCGGGCACGAAAAATACCTCTACTCCCCAGCGCAGGCATAGTATAGCGGTAATACGCGAGCTTCCCAAGCTTGAATCGAAACCCAATTTCCACAAAATAATCTTGCGTTCCCGGGCACGAAAAATACCTCTATTCCCCAGCGCAGGCATAGTATAGGGGTAACACGCGAGCTTCCCAAGCTTGAATCGAGGGTTCGATTCCCTCTGCCTGCACCCCATCCGGCGTAAATGCCCGAAATTCTGGGGAAAATATTCCTAGTCAACGGGGCAGATAACCTTATACCATAGCGGCGATGAGTGATTTTGAAAATGAATACGACTTTAGCGACGAAGATTTTTTCAACGATCACTGGTCCGAAAAGGATTGGAAGCTCTACCTCGAAAAGGCCGATTTACAAGTATCGCTCTTCCTCAACCTCTTCATTTCCTCCCGAAATATCGTCAATCACATGGAACACATCGCCCTACAGATGGCTTGGAGTAAGGAGGCGGAGGGGAAGTTCCCCGATAATTTTTTCCGCAGCAAAGGCTCTCCGGACACGATCCACACGCATCCCGTCACGACCGTTACCCGCGGATTGTATCAATTTTTGTCAAAAAACTGGGAAATTTTTCTAGAATCTTCAAAAACGACGGACATCAAACTCTGCTGGCTTTACGCCCAATTGCTCAACAGCGGCGAGCGCAACGCCCTCTACGCCATTTCGTGCATGAACGCGGGGGATGCTTCGCTGGCGGTCTGCCACTTCAAAAATGCACTGCAAATCCTGAATTTCACGATGGAAATGATTCAAAAAATTCCTAAAAATTCGCTAAAAATTAACGTCGTTTTCCAAGACGCACTCATCGCGTGTTTCGATTTACGGGAAATTTGGATTAGGGTGATGGAGTCCTGCAAAAACCCGGAGGAGGACGACGGCGGCGACGATGAAGGCGAAAGCGAAGATGAACCATGACCGCCCCCGCCCTACTGGTCGTCGATGACGAAAAAATACGCGCGAAGCCCTGAAAAAATTGCTCTCCGCGGACTTCGACGCCTACATCGCCGCCAATCTCGCCGAGGCGCAAAATTATATTCGGCGACAACTTTTTCGGATTATTTTAACGGATCTTCGCCTGGGCGGTGACGCGTCTGGGCTGGACATCGTGCAGCTCGCCATCGCCAAAAATATCAACTGCGTGGGGATGACGGCTTTTGGCGACGTGGAAACGGCGGTCGCGGCGATGAAAAATGGCGCCTTTGACTTCGTTACGAAGCCGCTGAACCTCCAAAAACTCAAAATTACCCTGAAACAAGCCATCGCCAACGATCATAACCGCCCCATCAAAAATACCCATTTTTTGCCTTTTCCCGAGGAAAATAGCGCGATATTCGCCGAAAATTCCCCTTTCAAACGCACGCTCGACGATGCCATCAAAGTCGCCGATAACAGCGCCAGCATTCTCCCTTTTGGCGAAACGGGCACGGGGAAGGAGGTTTTGGCGCAGGCGATTCACCGATCCAGCAGGC
>JAISBJ010000022.1 GCA_031266235.1 Puniceicoccales bacterium
GCGTTTCACAGTTCGCTGATGGAGCCGGCGCGCGATCGTTTTACAATTTTTTTGAAGAAAATAAAATTTCAGGCCCCCAAAATACCGGTGATCAGCAATGTGACGGGCGAAATGATGCGCAATCCGGCGCAAATTAAGGACCTATTGATTCAGCAAATTACGGTACCGTTTCGGTGGTGTGACTGCATGAAGGCGGCAAAACGGGCTGGAGTGTTGCAATTTTACCAGTGCGGAGCTGGGAAAACGCTGGTCAATTTGGCGAAGCGGATCGACGATGAATTTCAGGTTTTGCCGTTTGGGGAGCACGAGGACCGTTTGGCGCTGGCGTTTGGCCGATGAGCGGGGGGCGCGAGGTGGTCGTTGCGCCCGCTTCCGGATTTTGCGGGGGCGTCGCGGCTGCCGTAAAAAAAGCGTTAAATGTCGCGCGCAATAGGCGTCGCGGAAATATTTTTTTGGAGGGCGAACTGGTTCACAATGGTGCGGTGAGCGGGCAATTATCGGCGCTGGGAATGCGGCCGCTGCAGCGGGATTCGGTGGTTTCGCGGGAGGATACGATCATCATTCGCGCCCACGGAATTTCGCCGGAACGTCGCTTCTATTTGGAGAGTTTTGGATGTAAAATTGTGGATTGCACTTGTCCTTTGGTGCGGCGCATTGCGCGAACGATCGAGGCCAATAAATGTAAAAAAATCATTCTTTTAGGGGATCGCAACCACGCAGAAATCGAGGGATTATGCGGCTATTCGGGGAATATTCGCGTTTGTGAAAATCTTGCGGAACTGGCACGGTGCATCGACAGCGTGTGCGTCGATTATAAAAATAATGTAAATGTTTGTAAAAATCAAGATCCCGATCTCGGCGAAACAGACGATTGGGTTATCGTCTGCCAGTCCACGTTGGATGTAAATTTTTTGGACGCAGCGGGCGTTTTATGTAAAAAAAAGCATTTTCCCGCTGAAATTTTTGACACCGTTTGTCCGGCGACGAAGGCGCGGCAATGCGGTCTCGAGGCACTAAAAAGTTGCGACGCGGCGGTCGTTGCGGGGGGATTTCACTCGGCGAATACGAGGCGTTTATTTGAAAAAATTGGGGCGTGGGTTCCCCGCGTTTTTTGGGTAGAGGACGCTGCGCAGGCGGCGGAAATCGATCTCGCGCCCTACAAAAAAATCGGCATCGCGGCCGGTGCGTCGACACCACGGGACGTTTTGCGGAAAATTTTTGATGAAATTTCAAAAAAAATAGCTTGACATTTAAAAAAAAAAGAAATTATAGAGGCTATAGTTAAAATTTATCCAAGGTCTGCTGAGGGCGAACATATATTTTTGGGGTCGTGAGGAACGTTTCAGGAGGTTTATGTTGCTTCGCAGGTACGGAGCCAAACATGAATATTAGCATCAGTGATTTGTTTGAAGCGGGGGTGCATCTTGGCCACCAAAAACGTCGTTGGAATTCCAAGTCCAAAAATTTCATCTACGACCACAGAGGCGGAATTTCGATTATTGATCTCGAAAAAACTTATCAATGTCTCGGTGATGCGTGTGCGTTTTTGGAGGAGCTGGCGGCTAGGGGGCGGCAAATTTTGTTTGTTGCGACGAAGAAGCAGGCGCAGGAATTTGTGCGAGAGGCGGCGATTTCAGTGGAAATGCCGTTTTGTGTGAATCGTTGGTTAGGCGGGTGTTTGACGAATTTTGAGACGGTTCGGCGCAGTTTAAACAAATATCGGCGGTTTTTGGCCATGGAAGCGGACGGTTCGTTAGCGGCGATGCTAAAGAAAGAAGCGGCGGTGATTCGTCGGCAGATGGCGCGGATGCAGCGCGGTTTTGAGGGGATGTTGGCGGTGAATGACCTGCCCGATGCGTTGTTTATTGTGGATGTGTACCACGAGGATATTGCGGCGGCGGAGGCAAAGCGGCTCAATATTCCCGTTGTGGCGATGGTCGACACGAATTCTGATCCGGGGCAGGCGACTTACCCCATTCCGGCCAACGACGATTCGACGAAATCGATTCGGATCATTTTGGACGCCGCCACCGACGCGATCAAAGCGGGTCAAGTGGCCTACGAGGCGAAGCAATCCGGCCAAAGGCAGCGGCAAAAAATTGTAACGAAGGGGGAGTTGATCGGTGGTGATGGAGTGACAATGGATGCGGCTCTTGAGCGTGGCGCCGAGAAGGTCACGGAGAGGGACGAGGCGGCGGCGATTGCGGGTCGTGAGAAGCCGGCCGTGCCGCAGAGAAGGCATCCTGCGGCGAAGAAGTCGGAGGAAAAACCGGACGAAAAGGCGTCGAAAAATGGAGCATAGGGAACGAAAATGGTGGAAATTAGTGCGAAATTGGTGAGTGATCTCCGCGGGAGTACGGGAGCGGGGTTTGTGGATTGTAAAAAAGCGCTCGTCGAAGCGGAGGGCGATTTTGAGCGAGCGGTTACAATTTTAAAGAAAAAAGGTGTAGCGACGGCGGCGAAAAAGTTAGATCGCGAGGCGAACGAAGGAGTTGTGGAGTCTTACATTCACGGCGGCGGGCGTATTGGCGTGCTTCTGGAACTCAATTGCGAGACCGATTTTGTCGCCAAAAATTCGGAGTTCAGGCAGTTGGCGCGCGATATTTGCATGCACATTGCGGCGGCGAACCCGCTGTATATTGCCCGCAAGGACGTTCCGGCCGATGCCGCTGACGGCGAAAAGGAGATCGCGAGTGCCCAGGCGCAGGGCAAACCGCAACACGCCATCGATAAAATTGTTGAGGGAAAATTGGACAAGTGGTACCAGCAAATTTGCCTGCTGGAGCAGCCATTTGTAAAAGATCAGGAAAAAACGGTGAGCGATTACATCACGGCGACGATAGCGATCATCGGCGAAAATATTCGCATTAGTCGTTTCGCGCGCTTCCAAATTGGGGAGTAGGCGGCGGATTTTGTAAAAAACGGAGACCGTATTTATGTGTCTAAATGTAAAATTTTAGCGAAAAATTTATTTATCGAGCTGATACAGAAAGTTATGTCCGGGGAATGTCTGTCGCAACGTGTATCCCAAATGGCGTAGGAAATGTCGGACGAAGCGGCGATTGCGGCAGGTAAGGGCTTCGATGAAGACGAATTTTGGTGAATAATTTTTAAAAAAAGTGGTCGCACCTCTCAATGCATGGCATTCAAATCCTTCTATATCAATTTTAACGAGATCGACATTTTTTTCCGGGAATTGAAAGTGGTCGAGATCGATGGCCTGGATGTCGCCGAGCGCCGATTTTTCGAGGGAAGTCCCGCCGATATTTTCCGCGGAAAATGATTTTATGCACAGATTTTCCCGGCAATCGCTGACCGCTACGTTGTGCGCCGCAATAATTTCTTCCGCGCAATTTAATTGAATATTTTTCTCAAAAATTTTATAAGTTTCGCGGACGGGTTCGAAGGCGTACACCTTCCGAGCATTCCTTTTTTTGGCCCAGTAAAGGGAATGGTTGCCGATGTTGGCGCCGAGATCAAAAATGACGGCCTGGTCCGGCAAAATGCTGTCGAGCTGCTCCAGAATGGCGATTTCGTGGAAATTTCCCGTCGCGACGAGCGTCCCCTGCAGAATATCTTCGAGAAAATTGGGCACAAAAAACTGTACGCCTCGGCAGGACGTGATGCAGTCGTCGCCGATAAAATGGCGGTGCAGGTAAAAAATATTATTTTTTATATCAATGATCGGCCGCTTGAAATGCCTGAGATGGTTGAGCACGGAGCAATTGAGGATCAGGGAGGCGATCAGCGCCAACGCAACGAAAAATAAAAGCGCATGTAACATATGTGGCCGATAAATTATATCAATACGATCGCTAGGCAAGCAAAATGGATTGCATTTCGGGGCGTTTTACTTATCCAGGGCCGATGCATTTATTGGATCAGCTCAGGGCGTTTTCCAGGATCGCTGCCGACACGGGGGATTTGGCGGCGATCGAAAAATTTTTGCCGCGGGATGCGACGACCAATCCGTCCATTGTCCTCAATACCGTCACCCAAAATCCATATTTTTTAAAAAATATCTTGACATTTTACGAAGGACTTGGCTTAGAACAAATCATGGACCGCCTCGTGGTCAAAATGGGGGTAGAAATTTTAAAAATTATTCCCGGACGCGTTTCGACGGAGGTCGACGCCCACCTGTCATTTGACGCTGCGGCGACGGTCGATAGGGCGCAAACGCTGGCGGATTTATATCGTGCGAAGGGGATTTCGCGCCAGTCTATTCTCATAAAAATTGCGGCGACGTGGGAAGGGATTCGGGCGGCGCGGGCCCTCGAGGAGGGCGGCATTCACTGCAACATGACGCTGATTTTTTCTTTGGAGCAAGCGGTGGCGTGTGCGGAGGCCGGCGCGACGCTCATTTCGCCGTTTGTGGGCCGCATTTTGGACTGGTACCAGCTGAATAATCCCGAGATTTTGGCCGATCATTTTGATCCGGGGGTGGAGTCGGTGCGGAAAATTTTCGCCTACTACAAAAAATGGGGCTACAAAACGGAGATTATGGCCGCTAGTTTTCGCAATGTTGACGAAATTTTAGCATTAGCGGGCTGCGATTTACTCACCATTAACCCGAAATTCCTCGGCGAATTGGCGCAGATGGAGGGCGCTGTGGAGGATAAAATGGGAGCGTTGGATAGGGATATTCCCGGGCAAAAATTGCAGCTGAGAGAGCCCGATTTCCGGCTGTTGCTCAATGAAAATCGGATGGCAGAGGAAAAATTATCGGAGGGGATCCGCCTTTTTTGCCGCGACATTCGCCGCCTGCGGGAGCTCGTCGGGGCGCGGCTATGAGGGCGATCGAGCGTTTCGATGGCGCCGAATTATTTTTCTCCATTTGCGAGCAATTGCGGGGGAAACGGGTCGGAATTTTTGGGCACTTGTACCCGGACGGCGACTGTCTAGGCGCGCAAATCGCCATGCATGACATCCTGACGCGCTGCGGTGCGGTCCCGTTCATGGGGCTGCAGGACGAGCCCATCGCGGCCAATTTGCGGTGGCTGAGCGAGCCTGGGGAGTTGGTTCGGGCGGAGGAGATCGTCGCCGATGAATATATTTTTGTGGATTGCGGGATTATGGTGCGGGCCGGCGATTTTGCTAAGCAATTGCCTCGGCCGATGATGCTCATCGACCACCACGTTTCGGGGGATCGGTTCGCGCATTATAATTTTTTTTACCCCGAGGCGGCGGCGGCTTGCGAGATCATTGCGGATTTCGTCGACCAGAAAAAATGGCCCATTGGGGAACGTGCGGCGACGGCGTTGTACGTCGGGATCGTCACCGATACGGGGAAATTCAGCTACTCGTCGACGGCGGCCCGCACCCTATTTTTGGCTTCACAGCTCGCTTTACAAGGCGCAGACCCCCACCGCATTTTCGTTGAAATTTACGAGAATGAGTCGCGGGAGAAATTTGCGTTGCTGCAGCGGTTTTTAGCTTCTCTGAAATTTTACGCCGATGGTGCGATTTGCGTGGGTCGGCTAACGGAGCGGGATTTTGCGGAGACGGGGACGGCGGCGGCGGCGGACACGGAGGGTTTGGTAAATTTTCCGCGCACGATAAAGGGGGTACGGGTTGCGGCGATCGCCTACGATCGGGAGGGGAAGACGCGCCTTAGTTTGCGTTCGGACGATCCGGAGTTACGGTTGGATCTTTTTGCGGCCAAATTTTTCGGCGGCGGGCACTTTTGCGCGGTGGCGTTTACCGTGAACGACCCCTACGAAAAGTTTGAAAAAACGTTTATAAATGCGTTGCAAGCGCACCTGGATTCCTTCAGTGGAGGCCATTCATGAATGGCATTTTGCTAGTCGATAAGCCGTCTGGGTGGACGTCCCACGATGTCGTAGCCAAGTTGCGCCACCGCTTGGGGATTCGGAAAATCGGCCACGCGGGGACTCTCGACCCGATGGCGACGGGGCTCCTCATTTTGCTCGTCGGCAATGCGACGAAAATTTCCCAGTACGTAACCAACCAAGACAAAACTTACGTCGGAACGCTCCGTTTGGGCCAGGAAACGGATTCCTACGATCGGGAGGGCGAGGTCGTCGCGACCTGCGAAATTCGAGCGTCCGAGCAGGAAATCCGCCAATGTGCGCAGCAATTTTTGGGCGATCAGTGGCAGTTGCCGCCCATGTTTTCGGCGAAAAAAATCAATGGCCAGCCGCTTTACAAATTGGCGCGCAGGGGGGAGACGGTCGAGCGGGAGCTGCGGCCCGTAAAAATTTATGAATTTTTTATTCAAGAAATTGCGCTCCCCGATGTAAATTTTACGGTAGCGTGTTCGAAGGGGACCTACGTGCGGACGCTGGTGCACGATATGGGACAAAAATTGGGTTGTGGGGCCCATTTATCGGGTTTGCGGCGGACAAAAACGGGACATTTTCCGCTGGAGCGGGCGGCGCCACTGGACCATTTGCTCGCCATGGAATGCCGCGAAATTGAGCATTGCCTCCTGCCGATTACGGATATTCTGTGAGCGGTCATGGAGCGAATTTTGACGGCGAAGGACGATTTTGTGCCCATCGAGCGGCCTGTTGTGCTGGCGGTGGGGGCTTTCGACGGCCTGCACATCGGGCACCAAGCGGTCATCATTTCGGCGAAAAATGAGGCGCAACGCCTCCGAGCGGCGGCCGTTGTCTACTCCTTCTGGCCCCACCCGTCGGTGATTTTGAATCGTCCCAAAACACTCATTTTGACCCGGGAACAAAAAGTTGAGCGGCTGAAATTGCTGGCGGTGGATTACTTCGTCGAGCAGTGTTTTACGGAGGCGTTTGGCGCGATCCGAGCGAAAAATTTTACTGTTTTATTGCAAAAAAAATTCAAAAAATTAGCGGGAATTTGCGTCGGAGAGAATTTTAAATTTGGTCAGGGCTGCGAGGGCGATCCGTGGCTTTTGCGAGATTTATCGCGCGATTTTAGCGTCACGATTCAGAAATCGGTATTTTTTGAGAGTCAGCGGGTGAGCAGTTCGAACGTCCGCAAGTGCCTCGGCGACGGCTCCGTGGACCGCGCCAATCGCATGCTGGGGTTCCCCTATTACATGCTGGGGACGACGTTCAGCGGCCGTGGGATCGCGCGAAAACTGGGTTACCCGACACTAAACGTGCGCTTCGAAAATGAGTTGCTGCTGAAATTGGGCGTCTATTTGGTCCGCTACCGCCTCAATGGCGAGGGGGAATTCGTTTGGGGTGTGGCGAATTTTGGCGTGCGCCCGACGTTTTTCCGGGAGGTTTCGGCGATCAGTTTGGAGGTCCACAGCTTCGATCCGGTCGTGCTCCACGGGCAGAGTTTGCCGATCGAGGTCCAATTTTGGAGCCACATACGCCGGGAAAAGCAATTTACATCGCAGGCGCTCCTCGTGGACCAGATCCGCCACGATATAAAAGTTGCCAAAAGCCGGATGAGCCGTTTTCTTTGACGAATGGCAATCAATTTCGAAGCAGAGCTCAACGAAGAGCAGCTTCAACGGATTCCATGAAAAGTAAAGCAAATTTTAAAACTGTAAAAAATCTAAAAAAAGTGAAAAATAGTTGCGATATAAAAGTTGCCAAAAGCCGAATGAGCCGTTTTCTTTGACGAATGGCGATCAATTTCGAAACAGAACTCAACGAAGAGCAGTACGCGGCCGTTATTTCCCAGAGCCCGACGAACCTCATTTTAGCGGGCGCGGGGACCGGAAAGACGCGGACGTTGACCTACCGCGTGGCTTGGTTACTCGAAAAAGGCGCGTCGCCGGACAATATTTTACTCCTCACTTTTACCAATAAGGCCGCCCGCGAAATGCTCCAGCGCGTGGAGGCGTTGACGGGATTTACAAATAATTTATTTTACGGAGGCACTTTCCACCACATCTGCCAACGTTTGCTGCGGCGCCACGCGGAAAATCCAAATTTTGTTATTCTCGATGAGGACGATTCGCTGGCGCTATTTGACGGCGCGATGCGGTCGGTTGCGCCCGATTTTCCGAAGAATAAAAGCAATCCGACGGCGCGCGTGCTCTTTGAGGCGGTGAGTTTTTCGCGCAATGCGATGCGGTCGGTGGCACATGTGATCGAGGAAAAATACCCCTACCTGGCCGATCACGGGGGGATGCTGAAGCTATTTATCGATCGCTACCAATCGATCAAAGCCGAACAAAATGCCATGGATTACGACGATTTGCTGTGCCATTTCGTGCGATTGTTAGAGGAAAAACCGGACGTTGCCGCGCATTATAACCAGCAATTTCGCCACATTTTAGTCGACGAGTACCAGGATACCAATCCGATCCAACTGAAAATGATCGACCTCATGGCGCAGGACGGACAGATTTTTGCCGTGGGCGACGATGCGCAATGCATTTACACTTGGCGCGGCGCGGATATTAGGAGCATCATCGAATTTCCGCGGCGATACCCGCAGACAAAAGTGACGAAGGTGCAGGTGAATTACCGCAGTACGCCGGAGATCTTGGATTTTGCGAACGAGATTCCCGTGGCCGAGAGGTTTGAGTACGCGAAGATTTTGAAATCGACGAAAAATTCCTTCCGCAAACCCCTCGTCGTCTCCGTACTCGACGTGCGCCAGCAGGCAAATTTCATCATTAAGCGGCTGGCGGGCTTACTCGGCGAGGGCTATTCGCTGCCGGAAATCGCCGTTTTGTACCGGGCGCACTACCAATCGATGGAGCTGCAAATGGAGCTGACGCGCCACAACATCCCCTACACGATCACGAGTGGCGTGCGATTTTTCGAGCAGGCGCACATCAAAGATATTTTATCATTTTTACGTTTTATTATCAATTCGGGGGATTCGCGGGCGTTTGTGCGGTTGCTGTGCCGGTTCCCGAAGGTCGGCGAGAAGACGGCGGAGCGCATTTTGCTGTATTTGCAGCAGTCGGCCGAGGCGACGCGGCGGGATCTTTTTTCGTTGTTCGAGGAGGCGGAAGTTGTAAAAAAAATTCCGGCGGCGGCGTTGGAACACTGGTGGCCTTTTACGCGTGTTTTACGAAGATTGTACTCCGGGGCGTCGGATTTTTTCGGGGACCCGGCTTCGCGCGCTCCGGCGGATCTCTTCCCATGCGAGCCGCAAACATCGGAAAAATCGCCATCCTTTGAGCGCATCAGCGAAATGATTTTTTTCATCCTCGACGGCGAATATGGCGAGTATTTGAAGCGGAATTATGGGAATTGGCAGGCACGTTGGGATGATATTGAAGGGTTTGCTAATTTTTGTGATAAGTTTCGGGATTTATCGGAGCTGATCCAGCAGGTGGCGCTTTTACAATCGGAGTCGAACGGGGAGGCCGCGGACGTGGCGGAGAGCCTGCGTTTGAGTACGGTGCACCAGGCAAAGGGGCTAGAATTTGCGGCGGTATTCATCATCGGGCTTAACGAAAACAGTTTTCCTTTGAAGCGGGCAGTCGCGGAAGAAGAGATTCGCGAGGAGCGGCGGTTATTTTATGTGGCGGTGACGCGGGCGCAGCGGGAATTATATTTGTGCGTGCCGAATCAGGCGGTGACGGATGGTAAAAAGAATTATTTTCCGGCGCCGTTGCAGCGCAGTCGATTCATTCGGGAAGTTGATCAAAAATTTTTTGAGACGATTAATTTTGCGGAAAAAAGTGCGCCGGCGTTCTCCGGTATGGGTCGGTGGTCGGGGCGACCGGACTCGAACCGATGACTTCATGTACCCAAAACATGCGCTCTACCAAGCTGAGCTACGCCCCGCGGGGTTAGAAAAGATGAGAAGAATTTTTTGCATTTTGGCAATAGTAAAGTGTGAAATTTTGGAGTAAAGTGAAAAATTTTGACAGGTTTGGTGAATATTTTGGGATTGTGCATGGAGATTTTTTAAAAAATATCTTGACAAATAGAAATTTTGCGAACAAAGTAAAAAAATGATTGATTGGATAAAATATTTTAGAAACCGCTCTGGAAAATTTTTCAAAAAAATATCTTGACAAATGGAAATCTTTCTGCCACTGCTAAGTGCAGAGGGCGGGGAGAATGCCGCGTTTACGGAGTACAGTTTTATGGAAAAATTGCAGCTAATTGTGGTGGTCGACGGTCTTTAAAATGACTATTCGCCGTTGTTTTTGAGCCAGTTGACACTCGATTCGATCATGTATTCCAGTGAATATTGTGGGCGCCAGCCGAGTTCCCGTTGGGCAAGATACGGGTCGATGGCGAGGCGTTCGATTTCGCCAGTCCGCCGCTCCCTGGGGTTAATGGCGACGGTCAAGTGGGTCACTTTTTCGACGGATTTGATGAAGTCCGCCACCGAATAACTCTTGCCGGAAGCAATATTGTAGCAAAAATTTTTTTGGAAGCCGCCGAGTTTCGGCAGCACTTGTAAAACGGCCTGCGCCACATCACTGACGTGGATAAAATCGCGTTCCGCCCGGTGATCCGCCGTATTAAAGTCGGTGCCGAACAGGTCGAGCGACCCGTTGTGTAAAATTTGGGAAAGCAGATCGCCGTTGGACGGAAAATTTTCCGCCTGATGGTCCATGCCAATGGCGTTGGAAATCCGCAAAATGGCGTAGTGCAAATCGTGGGAGACCGACAGCGATTCGATTAATTGCTCGATGGCGAGTTTTATTTTCCCCAATGGGTTAATGGGATTGGGCGGCGTATTTTCCGTGGCCGGGGGTGGCGAGCTGTTGCCGTAAACCTGCGCCGAAGAGAGAAAAATTATTTTTTTTACGTTATTTTCAATGGCCGTTTGCAAGAGAAATGTCGTTCCCATGAGATCGTTGCCGTAATATTTTATCGGGTCTCGGACCGTGTCCATGACGTTTGACGCCCCGGAAGCGTGGATGATGCACTCGATGCGCTCCTCCTTTAGAATGCGTTGCAGCAGAGCGGTATCGCCGTGGTCGCCGGTGTAAAATTTTTGGAAAAGAGACGTGTATTTAGGTCTTATGGCGTCGAGGCCAAAGGAGGAATGTCCCGATGGGAGGAGTTTCAGCGCGCAGTGGTTGCCGATGTATCCGCCGGCGCCTGTCATTAGAATATTCACGGTTAAAAAAATATGAAATAATCGGTGGCGGCAAGAAAATTCTCCGCTGAGGCTGCAAAACAATCGGCTATAACTAAAAAAAAGATGTGTTCCATTGATAAAATTTAATGAATATTTTTACCGAAAATTCTTCACTATGGAGCACCATAGCGATCGGTTATGACTAAAACCGTTGATAAAAAATTGCGTTTATCGGTTATATCTATTTCGGCGCCGTTATCCAGCAAGAGCGCAGCCATTTTTT
>JAISBJ010000066.1 GCA_031266235.1 Puniceicoccales bacterium
GGTCATTCCAATCGAACGTACCGAGTGCGGCACCGGGGGTAAAAGCCAGGTCGCGGATAATTTGTTGCGGTTGTGAGGCGAGATCGATGAGGTCGCGGTTTAAAATGCCGCAAAAGCCGTTAATGGAGCCATAAATTTCTCCGACATTTTCGTAATTGAGCGCTTCCGAAATAATTCCACTGAGAACGGCATTGGAGACCGGCGAAAGGCACTCCATTTGGACCGCTAAAACATTACCCGCTTGTAAATCCGACATAATAAACCCTGACGAAACCTTGTATTTCGGTTAGAAATAGGCAATAAAAAAGTCACACGAAATACAGGGGAGTAAATTTGGGCAGATTTTAGTGAGCATCTCGCGGCTCCGAGAATTTTTTCCTAAAAAAAATTAAAAAAACATTGACAAACGAAAATTTTTCCGCCAGGCTAGGTGCAGTGGGTGGGGAGAATGCCACGTCTAAAATTTTTCATTCCGCCGATATTATTTTCTAATTTTTCCCAAAACTTTTATTTCCCCGGCTAAATTATTTAATTTTTGAAATATTTTCAAAATATTCAAAAAAAAATATCTTGACAAATGAAAATCTTTTTGCCAGGCTAGATGCAGTGGGCGGGGAGAACGCCACGTTTATTTCATTTGGTAGGTTCCTTGCCATAATCCCAGAAGATCAAATTGGAATTATTTCCTTTATACATATCTTGACCGCAGCAAGTGATCATGGCACCCGGTGGCACGGCGTAGCGGATATCGGTCGTGTACCCCGACTGGTCCTGGTCCCATTTCAAAAATTTCGCTGGCTGGCTGCCGTCGAACCACGTCACATGGCCGTCGCCGAAAACCACATAGCCGCCCTTTGAGCCGTAAAGTCCGACTTCTTCGTCCCAGGTACCGTCGGTACAGAGTCCGCGGGTAAAGGCGAGCGGCGTTGTTTCGAGGGGGATATCGGCGACTGGGCCGTGAGCGATAATGCAATAGCTGAGGAGAAAATTCCCGGAAAAAAGATTACTATTGACGACGCTAAACGGTAAACCACCACCCCATGGAGTACCAATGGCGACGATTTTTCTTTCCCCCTCGTCGAATTGGCAAATCATTTCTTTTACAATTTTCGAAGCATATTTATCGCCCGGGGAAACATAGACATGGGGGTCATTGAGGACTATATCGGTGGGACTAGTCCTATCAACTCCCGCCAAACACTGCAGAAGTCCAGTGGCCCAAAAATCCTGGCCAATATTGCCCGTACCGAATGTCCAGCCGCGGTTGACGACGCATTCCTTCCAAGCTTCGGCGATTCTTTTGAGGTTGGACATATCCCTAACTTTTTTCGCGCCGAGTTTTATGGCACTCATGGCTGGGAGGAGGACGGCCAGTAAAATTCCTATGATTGAAATTGTAAAGACAATTTCAACGAGCGTAAAAGATTTTTTCATTTTTTGTCCGCTGTTTTTTTCAAAAAACATAATAAATAAAATCATTGCGAATTTATGGTGATGTCAAGGGAAAATGTAAAAATTTTTATTTTTTAATTTTCCGAAAAATTAGTTTGAAAAAATATTGACAGTAATAAAATTCCTTGCCAGGCTAGGTGCAGTGGGTGGGGAGAATGTTGCGTCTGAAATTCGAATTTATTTAACGAAAAAAATATTAAAAAAACATGAAATTTAAATTAAGAAAACAAATTATCCTGGATCCACTGCGGCCCCGCGCGCCTCTTCCGGAGCGAAGTCAACTGATACAGCTCGACCAACCGATCGTAAGCCCGCTCATCGGGAGCATTTTCCTCCAAATAAATGTCCCCGATCCCCCGATCGAGCGCGATCAGCTGCCGATTGCGCCGGAGAAGTTCCCCGCTTCCTCCGAGAACGGATTGGAATCGCGCGGGCTTGACGGCTCCGATTTGGGACAGCAGCGTGTCCAGATTTCCGAACTGTTTGAGCCATGCGCCGGCTATTTTAGGTCCGACGCCGCGGATGCCCGGGATATTATCTGCCTGGTCGCCGATTAACGACAGATAATCCACCATTTGCTCAGGATACACGCCAAATTTTTCCCAAACACCGCCGCGATCCAGGCAATGGCCCACGGAATCCCGCTCGCTCCCAGGAATTATCTGGTACACGTTGCCGCCGACGCACTGCGCAAAGTCCTTATCCGTGCTAAAAATGTAAATATTTTTAAAATTTTTTTGATATTTGTGGGCGAATGAGGCGATCAGATCGTCGGCCTCGACCCCGGATCGCTCGATGACCGTGCACCCCAAAGCGCCAGCAAATTCCCTGGCGACGGGGATCTGGATTTTCACCGGATCGGGCATTTCGGCGCGATTGGCCTTATATTCCGGGAAAAGCGACTGCCGATTGGGATCGCGGCCCCTATCGAAAAAAATCGCCACCTGCGATGGCTTTTCCAATTCCATTATTTTTGACAAAATTTTAACAACTCCAAAGACGGCATTAGTGGGAAAATTCTGAGTATTCAGGAGGGGAATTCCGTAGAAGCAGCGGAAAACGAGGTTGAGGCCGTCGATCAAAAAGCATTTAGGCATGGCGGCAGGATAGAAGGTCTGCGGAAAAGTAAACGGAATAATGGGCACGGCGCGGCGCGACGCATTTTGCTATCGACAAGGGGCGTGAAAAATTTTTTCTGAGCGACGACTGGGAGAGGTGACAGAGCGGCCGATTGTGCAACACTGGAAATGTTGTGTACCGGCGACGGTACCGAGGGTTCGAATCCCTCCCTCTCCGCCAAGAAATTTTTAAAAAAAATTGACAAATGATCTGATTTTTGAAATTTTTCCAAAAAAAATCTTGACAAACGAAAATCTTTTCAATTAGCTAGATGCAGTGGGCGGGGAGAACGTCACGTCTGGCGCTAAAATAAGGTCTAGGCAAGGACCCGCAAAACCTTTTCATTGACCCGTGAAACGCCTCCAATTCCCCTCCTGCCATCGCCGAATCGCCTTCCTCGCCCTGTGTTTTTTACTCGTTTTTTTATTCCTGGCCGGCGGCCTGTTCTACCGGCAAATCATCCAACACAGCTACTTCCGCCAAAAGGAAAAGCGACAAAATCAACGGCGCATCATCATTCCCGCGCCGCGCGGCGACATCTACGGCCGCAACGGCCGATTACTCGTCTGCAACCGCCCCATTTTCGACCTCCACCTCTACTTCAACGACATTCGCCAGGAAATCCGCAAAGCACACGCGCAATTAATCCGCCAATCGAAGGAGCAAAAAAGAGCCGTTGACTACCCCCAATTGCAGCGGGAAGCGAGGAAAAATGTGGTCCACAGATACCTCGATTTGGCCAATGCGCTCACGGGCCGCCGCGAAACGATCGCCGATAAAACGCTGGAGCGCCACTACCGGGAATCCCTCCTCCTGCCCATCACCATCCTTTCCAACCTCTCCAACCAAGAATACATCCGCCTCGTCGACCGCCTGCCACCCCAATCGCCGCTCTACCTCGCCACCAACTACTACCGCTTTTATCCTCACAAAACGGCTGCCTGCCACGTCCTGGGCTACGTCGCGACCGCCCTCGAAAATACACCCCACCAAACGGATTTAAAAACATTAAATTTTGCGGAAAAAATGGGTAAAACGGGCATCGAACTCGCCCAAAATCAGTCCCTGTCTGGGAAAAATGGCGAGCAAATTTTCTCCGTCGATCCGTCCGGATTCCGCGCCGATTACATCCGGGGGGAGCCCCCCAAAAAAGGCCGCGACTGCACGCTGAGCATCGACATCGACCTGCAAATCGCCGCCGAAAATGCCCTCGGCGATAAGTTGGGGAAGCGCCATCGCCCTGGACGTCCACTCCGGCGAAGTCTTCGCCCTGGCCAATAAGCCGAATTACGACGCAAACGACCTCAATCCGAAGATTTCCGCCGCCGTTTTCCAGCAAATTACGGAGAGTGGCGACTGGCTGAATCGAGCGTTCCAGGGCGTCTACCCGCCGGCCTCCACGTTCAAAATCATCTCGGCCATCGCCTTCCTGCGCCATAAAATTTCCACCTGGAACGGCGACGATACCACCGAATGCCCGGGTAAAACCCACATCGGCACACAAATTTTCAAGTGCGACCAATCCACGGCCCACGGAACCGTCGACCTCCAGCTGGCAATGGAAAAAAGTTGCAACGTCTACTACTACCTCCGCAGCCAGGCGTGCGGCATCGAAAAAATCGCCGAAGAGGCCAAACGCTTCCATCTGGACCAAAAAACCGGCATCGATCTCCCCTTCGAAAGTAGCCGCATGATCGTCCCCACGCCCGCCTGGAAGCGAAAAAAGGGCTACGGACCGTGGTTTGCGGGAGACACGGCCAACGCGGCCATCGGCCAGGGATATTTGCTCGTCTCGCCGCTCCAAATGGCCTGTTTCATGGCGAGTATCGCGGCCAATCGCACCCAAACGATCCCCCATATCCTCCACGACCCCGGCCACCGCCAGGACTCTACCCAGAGCATAGGCCTCCCCGCCTCCGACTACAAAAAATTGATTGAGACGCTCCAGAAAGTTGTGGACACGGGGACCGGCAAATCCGCTAGGCTGGACGAGATTACTTTGGCGGGGAAAAGCGGCACATCGCAGGTCTGGGAACGCGGCGAAAGACGGAATGTGGCGTGGTTTATTGGGTTTGCGCCCGTCGACGACCCGCAGATCGCCGTTGCCATCGCCGTCCAGGAGCAGACCCCGCAGGACAATTACTACGGCGGTAAAACGGCAGCGCCCATCGCCCGCCAAATCTTCGACTCTTACTTTAAAAACAAAAAATAAAACGTATCGCTATCTCCCAAAATATCCCCGCAAATCACTTCCATTTGCAAAATTCTTACCCATACTTCATATAAAAAATACGCTAAATATATTACTAAAACCGCTCGGTGCGACATATTTTAAAAAATCTTGACACAGATAATTCTAAGTTATAAGAGGGCCATGGCTGCTGTAAACGCGTTTCTAGGCTATTTCGTGATTTTTGGGGTTTTCCCCGCGCTGCTCGGCGTTTCAATATGGCTCTCCATCCGCCTCAAATGGCCCCAATTGCGGTGTCTGGGCGGGGCGTTGCGCAACCTACTGGCCGACAAAAAAAGTAAGGGTGAAATGGGAAATTTCGCAGCCGTCGCAGCCATCATCGGCGGTAACCTGGGCGCCGGAACCATCGCCGGAACCGCGTTGGCCATCGCTACGGGCGGCCCGGGCGCCATCTTTTGGATGGTTGTGATCGCTATTTTGGGCAGTGTCGTTAAGTTGGCGTGCGCTTCGCTGGGGGCATTTTACCAGGAAAAGCAGCACCGCGACCGCTCCATCGGCGGCCCCATGTTTTACATCGGAAGGGGGATTTCGTCCCGCGGCATGAGCCTGTGCTACTGTTTTTTCCTGATCGGCGCGTCGCTCACGGTCGGCAACCTGGTCCAAACGCACGCCTTCGTGTACGCGTTCCCCGACGGCGATTTCGCCACCAAAACGATTTGCGCCCTAGCGCTCGCCATTCCCACCGCCATCGTTCTTTCGGGGGGGCTGAAGCGGTTTGTTGCGTTCATGTCCTGCGGCGTCCCGATTATGGGCCTGGTCTACATCGCCGCCTGTCTGGCCGGGCTTTACATCATGCGCGATCGATTGGGGGGAGCGGCGAAGGAAATTTTTTGCGGTGCATTTTCGCTAACTTCGATGGGCGGCGGCACGGCGAGTATAATGTTAATTAAGGCGCTCCACGCGGGGACATCCCGGGGGCTTTTTGCGACGGA
This sequence comes from Puniceicoccales bacterium, assembly GCA_031266235.1. Lineage (GTDB taxonomy): Bacteria > Verrucomicrobiota > Verrucomicrobiia > Opitutales > LL51 > LL51. The sequence continues at coordinate 5,755 of JAISBJ010000066.1, forward strand.
CATCGGTTTAGGGCTTGCGGGCATTGCCCATGGGAATATCTCCGACGGCGGGCGGACTCCTGAGCAGCACGCTCGCGAGCAAGGGATTACGGCTCTTTTGGCGCCCATTTTAGTCGCCATACTCTGTGCGGTCACGGGGATTTTGATTATTTGTGCGGCGCCGGACCTCAGCCAAGACGCGAGTAAAATTTGTGTTGACACCTTTGTAACGGCCTTTCGGGATCCGCGGGCTGGCTGGCTCATTCCAACGATTATTTATGCTTTTTCTTTTACAACTATTTTAGCGTGGGCGTGGTTTGCGGAACACGCTTTTTACTTTCTCCAGCGGGCCCGCTGGCGGTATTATTACCGTTTACTTTTCATCGCGATGATTCCGGTAGGGGCTTTCATGCGCACGACTTTGCCGTGGGTGATCGCCGACGTTTGCATCGACGGCCTCCTTTTGACCAATTTACTGGCCATTTTTCTTCTCCGACGTCGGTTGATCGCGATTTATAATAATGTGTAAATTTATTTTACATTTCGGTTAAAAAAATACGCTCACTTCGCTTTGTCAAGAAAAATTTTATGGTTTTTTTTTATGAAAATCGCGATTTTTGTTGCAAAAAAGAAAATAACTCTAGTA
>JAISBJ010000030.1 GCA_031266235.1 Puniceicoccales bacterium
TTACCGCAAATTGTTCCAAATCCCTGAAGTAAATGTGAGCCGCATGGACGACCTTTCCGAGACAGATATCCTGCCGGCGATCGCTGAAAAAATTGTAAAAATGACTGAAAATTCTTTCGCCAATACCCCCGTTCCGTGCGGCGATCAAATCGTATTTTTGGGACTTCGCAGCGTTAAAAATGCCCATACCTTGACCTTGAGCGAAGCCAGAGAACGCATCGAATTGACTTTATTGAGCGAAAAATATCAATCTCTACGCCAACGTTGGATCGATAGCCTGAAGAAAAAATCTTACTACGTGCTCCTCTAGCGCCTATGTTGCTGTTCTTGATCAAAAGGCTGTTGCTAGCGCTGCCGACATTTTTCGCTGTAACTTTTTTGACATTTGCCTTGATCCATTTTGTCCCCGGCGGACCGTTCGACGGCGAAAGGGAAATTCCACCCGAAATCCGCTTCCGGTTGAATGTGTGCTACGGCCTCGACCGCCCACTCGGCGAGCAATATTGCCGCTACATCGGAAATGTTTTGAGAGGGGACTTCGGTCCGTCCTATAAATATAGTAATTGGGATGTCGCCGATCTCGTCAAATCGAAAGCGCTTGTTAGTTTCGAGTTGGGTTTGTACGGCATGCTATTCGCCTTTGCCGTGGGGGTTTCCATGGGCGTAATTTGTGTGCGTTTGCAAGGGACGCGCTGGGATTTTTTTTTGAGTTTTTTGTCTACGTTGGGTATCTGTTTGCCGGCTTTTGTCGTCGGGCCTTTGCTCATTTATGTCTTCGGAGTCGGTCTGCGTTGGGTGAATGTGGCGTGTTGGGAGGTTTGGAGCGATAAAATTTTGCCGACCCTCACCATTGGGATTCTCTATGCGTCCTATATTTCCCGACTCGCGAAGCGCGGTTTGTGCGAGGTCCTCCGAAAACCGTATATTGTGGCTGCTCGGGCGCGCGGGGTGAGCGAGGGGCGCATTTTTTTTGTCCATGCGCTGAAAAACGGTATATTGCCCGTCGTCGCTTATATGGGGCCTGCTTTCGCGGGGATCATCGGTGGCGCGATTGTAACGGAGACGATTTTTCAGATTCCGGGCTTGGGACGCCTCCTCGTCCAGGCCATCAGTAACCGCGACGATACGCTGATCCTCGGAATTGTCAATTTTTACGCGCTGGCCGTTATCATTTGTAATGCGCTGACGGATTGTGTCCAGGCGTGGCTTAATCCTCGGATCCGCTTGCAGTAAAAATTTTTGTAAAATTTTAGTCAATTGTAAAATATTCCCCAAAATCTAAACGCGACCTTCGCCCCACCCTCTACCTCCAGTCTTTCGGTGGCTATCGTTATTGTCAAACTTTTTTTAAGATATTTTTTAAGGAAAATTTTTCAAAAAAAAGCTTGACTAGCGGGAAAAGAATGGCCAGTATAAGTGTGTGAAGAGTGGGATGGAGCCTTTTGGATTTTAGCGCCGCTGCTCTACTTTTGGCTTGCGAAAGTTCAAATAATTTCATAGTTTCGATTAGAGTTTGGAACTATGTTTAGTAAAGTTTTAGGGAAGGCGATTTTATCCGTTGTTGTTTTACTGTGGGCGTTTTTCAGTTTAATTCCGTTTAACGACCGGCCGTTCAACGACTACATCGAGCACCGCGCGGCCGCTTCCGGCGACGCGTTTTCGGAGTTGCTCTCGCGGGCAAAATTGCGCGTGAAATTGGAGCAATCTCCGTCGGTATTTGTCGCGCTGAAAGCCATCGCGAAAGAGGAGTCCATCGACCTCTCCACCTATTTCCCCGACATTAAGTTACAGGATATTAAAAATCTTGACAAAAAAAATAAAATTTTGATGGATGTTTTACTGCGCGAATCCAGGGGGCGATTGCGGCGCGGCCTCGATTTGAAGGGCGGCATTTCCTTTACGCTGAAGTTGGGCGATCAGGCGAGGGCGGGGGATGCGCTACTCCGGCAGAGTCATCTGGAAAAGGCGGCCCAGATCATGCGCCACCGCCTCGATAGTATGGGCGTCGCGGAACCCGTAATTCGCACGCGCGGGAGCGATGAGATCGAAGTCCAGCTGCCGGGGGTTTCGACGCAGGACAATCCGGAGATCGTCGACGTCCTCAAGCGGCCCGCGAAATTGGAATTCCGCCTCGTCCACGCGACGCGGCCCCATAGCATAGATCCCGAGGCGGCGCCGTTGGGCTACGAGTTGCTATTTTCCGAGGACGAGCGCGCGACCGGCGAAGTTGAGGCGCGGCCCTACTATGTCAAGAAAATTCCGGAAATGACGGGAAAAATGGTAAAAAATGCCCATGTGACGATGAATCAGTACGGGGGCTTTGAGATTGGGCTCGAGATGAAGTCGCCGGAAGGTGTGGAGCGATTTGCGAAAATTACGCGGGAAAATATCGGGAATTTGCTGGGGATTGCCCTCGACGGCAAACTCTGCTCGGCGCCGCGCATTAATTGTGAAATCCCCAATGGTTTGGCCAGTATTTCCGGGAATTTTTCCCAGCGCGAGGCCATCGAATTGGCCAACGTCCTCAATAATCCGCTGGAATTTGAACTCCTATTGACCGGGATCCAAGAGATCGGGCCGTCGCTCGCCGAGGACGCGAAAACGAGTTCCATGTACGCGACTATTTTGGGGGTTGCATCGGTGATTTTGTTCATGGTTGCCTACTACCAGACATTGGGGGTTGTGGCGGTGATTTCCGTGTTATCCAATGCATTGATCGTCCTCGGTTTGATGGCGATGATGGGAGCGACGATGACGTTGCCCGGGGTGGCTGCGTTGGTTTTGACGGTTGGGATGGGTGTGGACTCGAATATCCTCATATTTGAGCGGATGCGCGAGGAATTGGCGATGGGGAAGCGCGTTGGAGCGGCGGTGGTAGCCAGTTACGAGAAGGCATTTTCGACTATTTTTGACGCAAATATTACGACATTGCTATCGGCGCTGATTCTCATTTGGCTAGGGACGGGGCCGGTCCGCGGATTTGGAGTGATTCTTGCGATGGGTATTTTTGCGACGATGTTTTGTGCGCTTGTGTTGAGTCGGGTCCTGATGGTGGTTTTGGTCAATTTGGGATTTTCGGATCTTCTCAAAATGCGCGAGCACGTTGCGAGTAAATTCGATTTTTTACGGCGGAAAAATGCGGCTTACGGGGTATCGTTTGTTGCTTTTGGGCTAGGATTAGCGGCGTTTTTGGTCCGCGGGAACGGCATTTACGGCATTGATTTTACGGGCGGCGACGAGCTGACGCTGCAATTTCGGGAGAAGCTGAGTGCGAGTGATATTGAAAAAGTGGCGCAGGAGAACGGCATTCGGGAGGTTGTGACGCTCTATCGGAAGGACGTGAAGGATTCCGGGGAAGTTTTATGTTTACAGACGAAGGAGGGCAAAGGGAAATTGCTGCTGCAAAAGTTGGAGGAGCGCCATCCGGAAGCTCAATTGAAGGTAATTCAGGAGTCGAGCATTGGGTCTTCGATGAGTGGGCAAATCAAATGGAATGCCATTTTTGCGCTGGCGGTGTCGCTTTTGATGATTCTTTTTTACATTGCGCTGCGTTTTGAGATAGGATTTGGGATAGGCGCGCTGATTTCGACGATTCACGATGTTTTGG
>JAISBJ010000077.1 GCA_031266235.1 Puniceicoccales bacterium
CCGGCGGAAAAATACTCAACCGCATCGCCCAACAAAATCCGAAAATTATAACCGGCAGCGCCGATTTATTTAGCTCCAATAAAAATTATTTGCTTGACAGCGGCGATTTTAGCGTCAAACATTGGAGCGGTAGGAATATTGCCTTTGGCGTTCGCGAGCATGCCATGGGGGCGATTTTGAACGGCATCGCTTACGACGGTGTTTTTCGGCCGAGTGGGGCGACGTTTTTGGTTTTTTCCGATTACTTGCGCCCTGCGATACGCCTCGCAGCGATGGCAAAATTGCCCGTCGTGTATATTTTTACCCACGATTCGGTCGTCGTCGGATGCGATGGCCCGACGCATCAGCCCGTAGAAATGCTGGCGGCCCTGCGCAGTGTGCCCAATCTCGATGTCATTCGGCCGGCCGACGCGGAGGAGTGTGTCGGGGCATATGGGGCGGCATTTTCGCGGAAAAATGGACCGACGGCGCTCATTTTGTCGCGGCAGGATTTACCTGCGTTGCCGGAAGATGTCGATCGGCGGCGCGGGATTTTTTCCGGGGCCTATATTGTAAATGATGCGTCAAAAAATATGCAATTAATTGTTTTGGCGACAGGGAGTGAGGTGGCGCGAGTTTTGGAAGCGGCGCGAGATTTTTCCGACGTCGTGCGCGTGGTTTCCATGCCGAGTATGGAGATTTTTGAACGCCAAAGTGCGGAATATAAAGCAAAAATTTTGCCACCGGCCTGTCCTTTGCGCTTAGCCGTCGAAGCCGGAATTGCTATGCCTTGGTATCGCTACGTTGGGCCGCAAGGGCGGATTGTTTCCGTCGGTGATTTTGGATTTAGTGCGTCGGGCGAACGGGTTTTGGAGCATTTCGGGTTTTCCGTTGATCGCATTCGCAGGGAAATTCAAGGCCTTCTCATGGTGTGAGATTTTTTTGTAAAATGTGTGTGTCGATTGTAAAAATTTGGCAAAAGCTGAGGAGCTTTGCTCCTCTAAGCCCGCGGAACGAAGTCCCGCGGGCTTGCGCAGATTCTGCGCAGCTTTTGCCTCTGCATTCGAGAAAAAATAGATATAAAAACGTTAAAATACATTCATGAAATCATGAAATTTATATTAATTGCAAGCTGAAAGTGTGACAATATTTTCGATGTGTCGGGTTTGAGGGAAGAGGTCGAAGGGCTGTACGCGGCGGACGGCGTAATGGGTCGACAGGAACCGCAGGTCGCGGGCTTGGGTATCGGGGCTACAGGAGACGTATACGATTTTTTTTGGTAAAAAATTGACCAATTGTTTCAAAAACAACGGGTCGCAACCCTTCCGTGGGGGGTCGATTATGGCGGCCGTTTGGGTGTTGTCGGGCAGGCGTTTGGCGAAAATATTTTCCGCGGAACCAATTGTAAAACTAATGTTATTAATTTCATTGATTGCTGCATTTTTTTTAGCGAGTTCGATGGCGCGTTCATTGATTTCGATGCCGGTGACGGACTGAAATTTTTGGCTGCCGCAGATCCCGAAAACGCCCACGCCGCAGTAAATATCGAGTAAAAAATTGATGCCATCGCCGGCCGCTTCGCTGATAATGTAATCTGTAAATGTCGGTAAAATATGGGGATTATTCTGGAAAAATTCGCCGGCATAGGTGTGAAAGATGCAGTCGCCGATACTTTGAATTACAATTTTTTTAGGATCCGTTTCGACGCTGTCAACGCCCTCGCGGAGTAGTAGTGTGCCGCCTTTTTTGAAAGTTTTCCTCCGAATTTCCAGGCGCAATTTTTTGAAACGATCGTTAATAGAATGCGTTGCCAGGGCACATTGCTCGACGTCGACGATTTGGTGGCGGCTGCCCGCCTTTAGAAATCCAATTTTTTGCACATTTTTAGCAAAATGAGGCGTCAATTTCGAGCGGTAGTGGTAGGTGGGCTCGGCCCCGATCGTGGGCGCTACATCGACATCGATTTTGGCCAATTTTTGGAGCAACTCTCTGACCTGCTGCCGCTTCAATCGGAGCTGATTTTCGTAGTTCAAATGCTGATATTGACAGCCACCGCAAATGCCAAATAGCGGGCATTTTGGCTCGATCCGTTCCGCCGCCGGCTCCGTGATTTCCACCAAATCGGCCTCGGAATAATTGCTGTGATTGCGGAAAATGCGGCAGCGGATGCGCTCCCCTATGGCCACGTTCGGAACCATGATGACCCAGCCGTTGTGGCGCCCAATGCCTAGGCCGAGATTGGTGATGTTGTCGATGCGCAGGTCCAATTCGGTGTGATAGGGGTAAGGCTCGGCGTTGAAATTTTTTGCTCCAGAAGTACTCATTTTTTGGAAAAAAATGATGAAAGGCGGCAGATAAAGTCAAAAATATCCGCGGGGTGGGATATTTCGCGAAGATGGCAAAAGCTGGGAGCTGCGCTCCCTAAAGTATGGAGAAAACTCCATACTTTGCGCGTTTTACGCGCAGCTTTTGCCAATCCACCATGAAACGATATAAAAAATATCGAGAACATTTCTAGGGCTTATTTTTTTTATGCAAGCAAAAAATGATTGGAAAAAAATTTTTTTTTGGGAAATGGGAGCAAAAAAATTGATATAAAAAAGTCTTGACAGATAGAAATTTTTAGAAAATAGTCGTTTTGTGTCAAATGATAGACAAATTTTTAAAATAGGGGCTGTGCTTTTAAGTTCAGCGGTTACCTACAATACATGTATTGTGGAGGCTTCTCTAGATCCTGCGGCGAGAGAGCGTGATTACTACGCCCAATTATATAATATCTATCTGTCTATGGGAAGTGGAGAGGTGCAGGATGCTTTTCGAAGATTTTGTAATGGAAGGGAAGAAAGCGCGGAGTTATTAGCGGAATGGTTACTCGGAGAGGGTGCGCAGTACGGAGATCTTTTTGGAATAGCTCCGCAGGAAGCAGCTCCCATGGAGGAAGCAGAGCCAAGGAGCGAAATGTTGGCAAGGAGTTTTCGCTGGTTTAGAGAGGAGGGACTCGATTTAAGTGAAATTCAAGCCCGAACTCAAGACGCTAGGAAAGTTATCGAGCAAAATAAGAAAAATTTGAGCGAGCAAGGTAGGAGAAGTCTAATGGCTGCTGCTTTGCCTACTTTGGAATGGGGGTTAGTCGAGCAACACGCATTTGGAAAGGACACGGGCTTGCTTCTTTCTCAAAGCGAAAGAGAAATGGGTCGAACTGCAGGTTTGGCGAATCCGAAAAGCACGTGCTTTTTGAATGCCGCTCTTCAGCTTTTGGTTCGACTTTCTCCATTCATAGATGCAATAGAACAATATACTGGAAATGATATATTTATCTGGGTTTTAAAGTTTCTTTTCCGAGCTATGCGCATATTAAAGACTTTAGATTTAGATTACATGAATTATGTGTTGAGAATATTACAACTTTTTATGCCTGGCTTCGATCTCAATCGGCAGCAGGATGTAGAGGAATTTTTAACAATTCTTTTTGCTAGGATTGAAAGAGCTTTTCCCCCTAGGGAAGGGCCGACAGAATGTTTTCGTTTCGAATTGGAAGAAGAAATTTTCACAAATAGAAGTACAGGTGAAAAATCGGTTTTATCCCGTGTAAAGAAAAGCGATCTGATTCTAGCACTTCCTTTCCCTGAGCACGGGGAATTTTTTACTCTAGGAGATCTGTTAGACGCTTGTTTTGCGGAATCGGGAGTTATATATAATGAGACAGACGTACTATCTAAAGAGAGCGTAACAGAATGGCCGGATCATTTGTTAATACAAATTGTGCGGTTTCAATATAAAGAGGGAAGGGTGTCCAAAATCGATACGCCCGTTGGCATACCGACTGAATTGGATTTAAACGCATATTCTTATGAGAATTCTTCTGAGAAATTGGCTAAATTTAAGCTAAGGGGCATTATTTACCATGCAGGGACTATCGAGAATGGGCATTATGTTTTTGAAGAAATCAAAAGAGGGAGCGAAAGAGAGATATATAATGACGAAAATGTGAATGGATCTTTGCCTCCAGGTATGACACCATATATATTATGGTATGAGAGGATTAAAAAAATGTAAAATGGAAATTCAGATTCTCTTCCGAGTCGGAGGACATCCTTTACTCGGGTTTAGAGGAGAATCTGTGAGTTTTGTATTTTCGGCGGCGTCATTCAATATGTCCAAAAGATATGAAAAAATCTTAATTATATTATCGCGATTTTATGGCGCCCAAAGAGGAAAAACCATAGAAAAGATTCAGCAAGGAGGCCAGATCATGGGCTTTCCCGCGAGAAAATGTATGTGTAAATGGGGAACGGTTTCGCCGGCGTGAGGGCCGTTGTTGACCACTATCCGAAATCCGTCCCCAAGTCCTTGCCGTTTTGCGAATTGCTGGGCCGTCAAAAGTAGATGGCCGAGAATTAAAATGTCACTGTTCTGTGCCTCGCTGAGCCGAGCAATCTTTCGCTTGGGAATGATTAACACGTGTATCGGTGCGCCCGGATTAATGTCACGAATCACTATACATCGTTCGTCTTCCATGAGGATTTCAGCGGGAATTTCGCGGTCAATGATTTTTTCGAAAATAGTTTTTCCTCCGTCCGATTCCATGAAAAATACAATGGAATATCGAAAATTTTTTCCAATGAAAATTTTTCTTTTCTTTTTTTAAGTAGCCCTAAGATCCATTTCCATGTTGAAAATTTTTCACCGAGTTGGGGTACTTTTCAGCCTATTCCAAAGCACGGTAACGTACGCCTTCGTCGCCCAAAAAAATATTTACCAAAATTATATCGTAGCCCGCGTCGAAAACAGCGTCATTACAAAGCAGCAGCTGGAAAATCAGTGGACGTTCGCCCAAAGAGGAGAAGTCGTAAATCCGCAGCTTGAAAGTGACCAAAAGACGAAGATATTAAACGCGATGGTCGAAAAAAAAATTATTGCCAAAGAATTCGAGCGGATAAAAGGGCAGTTGTCGGAAAATTATATTCAAAAGAAATATGACTCTATCCAAAAAATTCATTTCGAAGGCGACGCATTGCAGTTCGCGGAAGCTCTGCACCGCCAAGGACAAACCAAACTGAGTTATAAAGCGTATCTCCGCGAGGAAGCAGTCGTCGAATGCATGTACGAACGCAATGTCATTAAACCCAATACGGTCAGTCCGCTCGAAATCCAAACTTACTATGATACCCATCTTTCCCAATTTATCCAAGGAAAGCGGTTCGATGTTGATCAAGTCGCCGTCGCAA
>JAISBJ010000081.1 GCA_031266235.1 Puniceicoccales bacterium
TTGGTCATGGACTGCACGCGGACGGGAAAATCGCCGCCTATGTTGAGGTGGCCGACGGAGACGATGCGAGAAAGGCGCCGCTGCATAAATCAATTTTAGGGAAAAAAATTGCAAAATGATAGCAAAATTTTTGGTTTCGCAGGAATATTTTTTCAGCGCTAAGCGCAATATTTCCGGTCAATTTTCATTAAATGTACATTTATTTAAATTTTTAGCTTGACAAATCTTCCGATCACATTTTTGTGGCTTGATGATTTGCGAAATTTTTAAAAGTTTTTGGGAAATTTGCCGCCGTCCGTTATTCTGCGCGGATTCATAGAATTTTCGGAATGGGCCATCACGATTGCGGAATGGCTTGACTTTTGGCCGTTGTTGGCAATCTTTGGGGCGGATGGGCAGCGAGTTCCTGTAGTTCAACGGATAGAACATCGGTCTCCGGAACCGAAAATCTGGGTTCGAATCCCGGCAAGAACGCCACCTGGCGGCGCGGGTGACGTCCGTCGATTCTCCCGCCACAGCAGTATCGGAGCCGCAAATTGCCAAAAGTTCCTGTAGTTCAATGGATAGAGCATCGGTCTTCGGAACCGAGGGTCTGGGTTCGAGTCCCGGCAGGAACGCCACCTAAATCTTCTCAAATCAATCAGTTCGCTATTTTTGTTGGAAAGGTTTTTAATGAAAAATAGTCACAGCATGGAAAAAATCCGGCGCCGCCAGGCAAAAAATAAAAAAAAATTTCAAATAATGAAAATTTAGTATTGCATTACGCGCATTTTACAAGATATAGAATGGCTACTTTTGATAACCTTTTATGTTGTTGAAAAATGCCCAGTGTCATTCAAAATCATGCCGTTGTCCGTAAATTGGAACAGTATTCCCTCGAAGAGCTGGTGGCGTTCGCCGAAGGGGCGCTCGATGCCATCGATCCCGTAAAACTCGCCAATACCTCGCCCTACGACGTCGGTTGCTTCCTGGAGCGTCTCGATTCGGAGGATCAGCAGTTTATTTTGCGTAAATTATCCTCCTCCGACGCTTCGCTCGTCCTCGCCGAGATGAATTCCTGTGATTCGGCTGAAATCCTCAGCGAAATGCGCGATAATCGTGCGGTCAAGATCCTCGAGGAGCTGGAGCCAGACGACGCCGTCGATTTGCTGCTGAACGTCGAGATCCGCGACCGGGAGCGCCTCCTCGGCAAGTTGAGTAGGGAATTTGCGGAGACGCTGCGCAACCTCATGTGCTACGACCCCGATACGGCGGGCGGGGTGATGACGCCCTACGTGACGACGCTGCGGGATTCGATGACGGTCGACCAGGCCATCCAGTACATTCGCCGGGAAAAAAATGAGACGGAAAATAGCGACATTCTTTACGTGGTCGATCACCTGCGGCGGCTGATTGGCACGACGACGGTGCGCGATCTGATCTGGGCGAAATCCCAGCAGGCCATCGCCGATATCATGGAGCGCGACATGATCGGCGTTTGCAAGCCCAGCGAATCCAAGCAGGATGTCGCGTTGACCATGACCGAATGCCACGCCCAGACGCTGCCCGTGGTGGACAATCAGGGGCGTTTGCTGGGCATCATCACCTACGACGACGTCATCAATATTTTACACGAATCGGCGACGGCGGACATGCAGAAATTGTACGGTGCGGGCGGCGACGAGCACATTACGGACGATGTTTGGTACAGCGTGCGGCGGCGTACGCCCTGGCTTGTAATTAATTTATTTTTTACACTAATTAGCACGAGTGTGATTTCGGGGTTTGCGGAGCAGATTCAGCAGGTGACTATTTTAGCGGCATTTTTAAATTTAATTACAATTTTGAGTGACAATGCGGGGTCGCAGGTATTGTCGATTGCGATTCGCGGTTTAGCGCTTGACGAGCTGTTGTCCATCGACATCAAACGCATTTATGTAAAAGAAATTTTAAAGGGGTCAGTGAGTGGTTTAATTATTGGCACGATGGCGGGAGTGATGGCGGTGCTGTGGACGGGCAAGGCGATTATGGGGCTATTAGTTTTCAGTTCGCTGACGATTAACATGATTATTGGAGGTGTTTTGGGGGCATTTGTCCCTATTTTTTTGAAGCGGATGAAGTTAGATCCGGCGAACAGTTCGACGATTATTTTTACGGCGATATTGGAGCCGATTTCGACGTTTATTTTTCTGAAAATGGGCACATCTCTGCTGTGTAAATAAGGACTAGCTTATAATTTGAGTTGCTAAAATTTTTAATAAAAAAAGATTGACAAGGCTCGGAACGAATTTAGCGTTAGGAGAGTTAGAGGGGTTAGGCATTGTGAGTGTGGTATGAAGACGACGTTGGTAAGGAAGGAGGACGCGCAGCATAAGGCGTGGCGCATTATTGATGCGGCGGGTGTTGTGCTGGGGAAATTGGCGGTGAAAGTGGCGAATGCGCTGCGCGGGAAGGACAAGCCGACGTTCACGCCGCACGTCGACAATGGCGATTTTGTGATCGTCATCAACGCCGACAAGGTGAAGGTGACGGGGAAGAAGGAATTGGACAAGCAATATATGTTTTACTCGATGTATTTGGGGAATGAGCGGCGCGTTTCGCTGGGGAAAATGCGAGAGCGGCGGCCGGAATTTATCATTGAACATGCGGTAAAGGGGATGTTGCAGAAGAACCGTTTGGCCAATGCGATGATTCGGAAGTTGAAGGTTTATGCGGGTTCGGAGCACCCTCACGGGGCGCAGCGGCCGATTCTGTTAGTAGTATAGTATTATGGCGGAGCGTTTGATAGAATTTTTAGGGACGGGGCGGCGCAAGACGTCCGTTGCGCGCGTGAGAATTTCGAGTGGGACTGGTGAAATTATTGTCAATGGGAAGCCTTTGGGGGCTTATTGTTACCAGGAGGTGACTCAAAAAATGGCATTATCTCCGCTGGTTTCCGCGGATATATCCGACAAAATTGATGCACGGATTAGCGTTTTTGGAGGCGGAATTTCCGGCCAAGCGGGAGCGATCCGTCTGGGCATTGCGCGGGCGCTTTGCGAGATGGATCCGCAGTTGCGGCCTATTTTAAAAAAAGCGGGTCACTTGACGCGCGATGGTCGGATGAAGGAGCGCAAAAAATCGGGGCAACCGGGTGCAAGGAAGCGTTTCCAATTCTCGAAACGTTAAAATTTTGTTTATCGGCGCGGAGGTGCCACGTAGGTGGTGTCTTCATTTTGTGAATTTTTTAAAAAATGGGTAAATTTGGTGAAATAGCTAGACATTTGATCCATTTGCGCTAGACAGGTTGCAATGAGGGAAGTTGGGTTACTTTTTCCGGGGCAAGGGACGCAGGCGGTAGGCATGGGGCGGTCGCTCGTGGAGCATTATGGGACGGCGGCGAGGCTGTTTCAGGAGGCGAGTTCGGTTTTGGGTTACGATTTGGAAAAGCTGTGTTTTGCTGGGCCGATCGAGACGCTAACCAAAAGTCGCTATTGCCAGCCGGCGTTGTTTGTCCACCAATTTGCGGCGGCGCGGGTTTTGGAGGAGCTGACCGGCGGCCGGGGCTGGGCGTTGGCGATGGGGTTGAGCATCGGAGAATTGACGGCCCTAGCGATTGCGGAGGTGTTTGATTTTAAAACTGGCGTAAAAATTGTGCAAAAAAGAGGAGATTTTATTCAGGAAGCGTGCGAAATAACGGATGGCGAGATGGTTTCCGTTGTGGGGGCGACCGTCGATTCGGTAAAAGATTTGTGCAATTTATGTGGCGTTGAAATGTCGAACATCAATGGTCCGGGGCAGGTTGTTTTATCTGGCGAGCGGGAAAAAATCCAGCGTGCCATTGAGATTGCGCCCGAGGTAA
>JAISBJ010000033.1 GCA_031266235.1 Puniceicoccales bacterium
TGAATTCGCTTTTGCTTTTGTCGGCCGGCGTGGCGCATGAAATCGGGAATCTTCTCAATTCGATTGGCTTGCAATTGGAGTTGTTGCGCTCGTTACTCGAGGAAAAAAGTTCGTCGAAGGCGTTGGAAGCGCTGGAAATTTGTGGGCCGGAAGTGGCTCGTTTAGATGGAATTATTAAAAATTTTTTACAAACTGTTCGGCCCATTGCTCCCAATTTTGGGGATGCCGATTTGCTAGAATTGCTCCATTTTACTATAAAATTTCTTACGCCGCAACTGGATGATGCCGGCATTAATATTAAGATAATTGTAAAAAACTAAGTGCCTGTTGTTTTGGTTGATGTCGATCAAATCAAGCAAGTTTTTTTTAATATTATAAAAAATGCAATGGAATCGATGGCGTACAAAAAGCGGTTGCTGATTTCGATTTTTACCGATGATGACTGCGTAGTTTTGGAATTCGATGACCAGGGGCAAGGTATCGCCGCGGAATGTATGAGGAGAATTTTTGAATCTTTTTACACTTCAAAAACAAATGGCACGGGCCTGGGAATGTTTATTGTGCAGCGCATTTTGCGAAATCACGGCGCTACTCTTTCCATTGCTTCCCAAAAAAATCGTGGAACAAGCATTAGTGTGAAATTTCTAAAAAAAATTCGCATGCTAAAAATGTTGGAAACAGACAAAAAACAATCGTGCAAACTTCTCCCTTGGCGGGGGTTTTTTAAATGTAAAAAATTTCAGTGAGAAAAATATTTTCCCAGCGCTAGGCGGTGAATTTTAGCATTATGCCTGGGATCGACGGGAAAAGATCGGCAAAAAAAGAAGTCGCGAATCGGTGCTGTTTTGGGGAAATGTTGCGCTATATTTCTCAGTTCGCGGCGCAATTTCCATTTCTGCCAAAAGAAAAATGGGTAACAATCTTTTTTGGGCAGGATCGCGATGGCGGGTAAAATTTTACCATTTTTTACAATTTTGATCAGCGCAGCACGCTTCACGACGGAATATTTTTGAAACAGAGGCTCGATGCACTCGGGGTAGTACTCCTCGCCGCTTTCGGTGACGACGCGTTCCATTTTTCGCCCGCAAAACCACACGCGCCCCTTTTCATCCAGGAAGCCGAGGTCCCCCATGCGATGCCAAATTTTACCGTTGTAATTGACCTTCGCCAGCGCCGTTTTTTCCGGCAACTGGTCGTAGGCCTCCGTCACATTATTTCCCTCGACGATAATTTCGCCGATGTGTCCAAGCGGCAGGAGATTGCGTTCTTCGAGGTGGCTAATGGGGCCGTCCTCCGGAACAATAATCCGAACCGCAACGCCTTCGACGGGATACCCCAGACAAGTCCCCGCGCCATTTTCCTGCAAAGGGCGCAAACTTCCCAAAATCTCTTCCGCCGAAATGGAACAAATCGGCAAACACTCCGTCGCTCCGTAGGGAGTAAAAATTTTCGCATTCGGCGCAATGTCAAGCATTTTTTCCAAAATATTTGCCGTCGCCGAAACCCCAGCCAAAAAAATCTGCTCCAAACTGCGGATCGTGATGTCGTTTTCCGAGCAATAATCGGCAATTTTTTCCCATAAAATCGGCGACCCAAAACTGCTCGTAGCGCAATGATTGACGATCGTTTCGACGATACTTTGGGGATGAAGCGCCGCCGGCCGCGAAAAATCCATGTCGGGAATGATCGTCGTCCGGCCAAATATGGGGTTAAACAGCATGAAAACGGGCAGGAGCGTCACGTCTTTGACGTTGGGCATCAGCCGATAAGTCAGGCGCAATTTGCTCAGCTGACTCGCAAAATGGCGGTGCTTGTAAACCACTCCTTTGGCCGGCCCCGTCGAACCGGACGTGAACAAAATGGCGACGACGTCCTCGGGGTCCATCTCGGCCATGGATGTAGCGGCGGACTGTCTCTTCCCGAAGGAGCGATGCACGGCAATGACCTGTCCTTTGATTTTTAAAATTCGTGTAAAAATAAGCCACTTTGTCCGGGGACCACAGACGATAAAATCGGGTTTTGAAAAATTTCCCAGCCGCACAATCTCCCGAAAACCGACGCCGGAATCCAGTAAAATCGGGATGGCCCCCATGCGTACGAGCGCAAAAAATGTGCACATCATCTTCGTCCCGGGGCGGAGGAGCATCAGCACGCGCGAGCCTTTTCGGATGCCTTTTTTTGAAAATTTTGTAACATATTGGTCAATACGCCCGTCGAATTCCCCGAAACTCAGGCGGCGACGAATCACCGCATGCCCCTGGCGCGTCTTCCGCATCTCGATGATCGCGTCCATGGACGACATCGCCGTCCCGTATTGTTTGATGGCTTGGGAGAGATTGGTGCCCATGCCGACTACTTTTTTAAAGCCGTTTCGCGGTCCAAAAGCGTCGGGTGAGAATAGTAAAATGCCGCGAAAATCGGATGGGGCGTCAAATTGGACAAATTTTCCCGGTGCAATTTCCTTAGCCCGGAAATCAGCGCCGCCCCCCCTCCAAGCGCCGCCGCCGCAAAGCGATCCGCCGCATATTCGTGCCGCCGCGATAAATACTTGAAAAAGGGCTCGATCCAAAACGTCACCCCCGGAATGGCAAACAAAAATACGAGGATCAGCGGAACCGGCGAATTCATGTACCACGCCGCAAATCCAAAACTACTCAAAAACCAGTCCGCGCCCGAAAGATAATGTAAAATTCGGAACCCCAGTAATGTAAAAATACTTTCAATAATGAGCATCGTCGCGATGTGTTTGCACTTATGGTGGCCGATTTCATGGGCGACGACGGCCGCAATTTCTTCCGTCGACATCTGCTGAATGAGCGTGTCGTAGAGCACAATGTGGCGAAATTTCCCCAAACCAGTGAAAAATGCGTTGGAGTGCCCCGAGCGCTTGCTGCCATCCATCGTGTAAATTTTATTTACCGGAAAATTGACCCCTTGGGCGAGAGCAATCAGACGATCTTTGAGTTCACCGTCGGGCAGCGGCGTCAATTTGTTAAAAATCGGTAAAATTAATAGAGGATAGATGACCACCATCAGCGCCTGAAATAACGTCAACGCCGCCCACCCCAAAATCCACCAGGTGCTCGGAAACACCTGAAATAAATATATGATCGCGGACACGATTGGTAAACAAAGGGCAAAAATCAAAACAATTTCTTTAATTTTATCGGTCCAAAAAATCGCCTGCGTCGACCGATTAAACCCAAAAGATTCCTCCAAACGAAATTGGCGCCACCAGCTGAAGGGGAGAGAAAATAGCGACAAAGTGACCTTCACGCACAAAAGTACCGTCGCTTGCCCCACGATTTCTGGCCCAAAAATATTTGTAAAAAAACCAAAAAGCCAGGGTAAAAATCCAAAAAATATAATAATGACGGAAAAACCGAGATAAAGCGTGTCGCAAAAAGAAGAAAAAGTCGCCTTCATGAGCGTGTAATCGACGCTTTTTTGGTAAGTCGGGAGGTCGATAAATTGTTCGAAGCCGTGGGGGATTTGAGTACGGTGCCGGAGGATGTGTCGGCTATTGATTTTATCCAATATTTCCTCGAGAGCCCACTTTGCCGTCAAAAGTAGGACAAGCGTCATCGTAATGGAATTCACGCACATAGGTCCTTTGTAGCTTCCAAAAGAATCTGCGTTTGTCAACGCAATTCAAAAATACCCAATTTTTGGCTCTACCAGTGGGATTTTTAATGTTACGGTATCAAGATACGGCATTGTTACCTCTCTTTGCCAGGGCACTTTCGCATGCTTTTAGGATGGGCTCTCGCATGGGATCTGTTTCGGGCAAGGCTTCGGCGGCGCGCTGGAGGTTGGTGAGGTCGCGCGATTTTTTTCCTAGATTGATTAATTTTTTTACATCTTTTTTCTTAAGCTGGACATTGGTGGGAAGATTTTGGAGGGCTGCGCTATGGGTTATAGCGACTTGTGCAGCGCCTGCCGCAACCATGACGGTGAGGGAATCGCCGCCGGGCTCCGTAAATTGTTTGGAAAATTTTGTTAAATCGAGGTTATTAAAAATGGACATGAGCGTTGCGAATGCGCGCACATTTTCCGTTTGCATCTCAAATTCTGCGTCAATCCACTGTTCCATTTGCGATTCGCTACCTGTTCGATCGAGGAAATCGAGGACACCGTCGCCGTCGGTATCGGTGTGGAATATTTCATCGAGGAAGGCCTGGGTCGCAGGAGAAACGGATTCGCCATTTGGATTGACGTCGTAGGCGTCGGGGACGCCATCGTTGTCGGAATCTTCAATGGGTTCCATAGCGGATCTCAGTTCCGTAATGAGTTCCATAGCGGGTTCCGTAATGGATCTCAGTTCCGTAATGAATTCCATATTACCCACTTCTTCCGTTGCAGCCGCAGTTTTCATTGCGGTTGGGCTGTCGCTCGAAATTTTCACGTCTTTGGCTGGCGGAATATCGGCTCGATCGGTCTTGACTAGAGGAATACCCGCAGCGGAGGCGATATCCGAAGAATTGAAAAGTTCGACTGGACATTTCTTTTCTTTTTCTGCCTTCCACGCTGCATCCATGTATGTGTTTGTTTCGTCAATTTGGTTCTTCAGCTTTCGGCCGACACCGCTAATGCTTCCGATTTCGTCGTCGCCCATAATTATACCACGAAGTTGAGGTTAGGGGAGAGGGCGGGGCCTTCAAAGGCGGTATCCTTGTCGGAGACCATGGTTTGGAGGAACTGAGCCAGTTTTTCCCGCAATTGCGAGACCGTCGAAAAAAATGCCCCGATGGCTTCGAGGAGGAGCGGCTCGTCGAGATTTTTTGTGGGGATCAGCCGCGAAAGGACGAATTTGTTGGTTTGGACGTCGATGCCGATGACGCCGTGGCCCGTCGACGTGCCGTGGAGGTTGAGTTTTAAAAT
>JAISBJ010000009.1 GCA_031266235.1 Puniceicoccales bacterium
AGAGGGCAGAGCCCTCTGGGCAGCCAGAGCCCCATAAACAATTTTGGTGGGAGATACTGGACTCGAACCAGTGACCTCTTGCGTGTCATGCAAACGCTCTAACCAGCTGAGCTAATCCCCCGCGCTGTCCATCGAAATAATATCCGCCGCCGAATCAAGGAAATTTTCACCGCCAGCGGATTTTTATTGTACATGCCCCATAAGTTCGGTATGTTTCGCCCATGCTCTCGGCAAAAATGAGAACCATGGCGGGCTTGGGGCTGGCCGCGCTCGCCCTACTGCTAGCCGCCGTGCTCGTCGATTTTTCGCCCCAACAAAGCCATTTTGTCACGACAAATTACGCCGCCGAAGCGAATAATCTGGCGGGGACGTTGGGTTCAACGGCGGCATTTTGGCTATTTCGCATGTTGGGCGGTGCAGCCATTTTTTTACCGGCCGTCCCCCTGGCCCTATTTTTCGCGCTCATTTTTCCCAAAAAATTTTCCCTTTGGTCGGTGGCATTTGCGGTCAATTTCACTGTATTTACCGCGATTTTTTTAGGTTGGTGGCAAAAATTTTTACCCACCGGAGACTGGCACGCCCTTACGGCTGGGGCGGGAGGAATCGCGGGGACTCTTCTCGCGGAGCGCATTTTTTTACCGTTACTGGGCAAATGGGGGACTTTTTTTACCACATTTACCGTACTTTTACTGCAAGTCGCCCTTCCCGTCGCGGGATTTTTGAAGCGCCATCCCTTCGCCCAAAAATTATTTTCCTGCGCGTTCACATTGTTTAAATTTCCCATTAATTTTTTAAAAAATCGATTAAAAAAACGTAAATTACCCCCTTTACCTACTCCCGCGAATTTCCAAGGGGGAGAAAAAAATAGGGAGGCGAAATCGTCGCCGCCGGACGACGCCCAGAGCGTGCGCATTATCGAGGAGACGGCCCTTTCCAAAACGAGCGTACCCCTAAAAAAGCGAGATTCTGACTACATTTTTCCGACAATCGACTTGCTCGAATCGTCGAAAAACGGCTCGAAGCAATCCGCCGGCCAAGGGGAAAATCATGGGCTTGTGGCGCGGAAATTGGTCGAAGTTTTGGCGCAATTTGGGGTCCAGGTCACGCCCGGCGAAATTCACAAAGGCCCCGTGATCACGCGCTACGAAGTCACGCCGGACGCGGGCATTCGCGTTGAAAAAATTGTAAATCTCGATAAAAATATCGCCCTCGGACTGGCGGCGAAGTCGGTGCGAATCATTGCGCCCGTGCCGGGAAAAGGCTGCGTCGGCATCGAATTGCCCAATACCCATGCGGCGAGCGTCCACCTGCGCGAGATCCTCGAGTCCAAAAATTGGGCGGACATGGAGGCGACGATCCCCATCGTTTTGGGCCGCGGGGTGACCGGCGAACCCATCATCTACGACCTCGCGAAAATGCCTCACCTGCTCATCGCCGGCGCGACGGGCTCCGGAAAAACGGTGTGTATCAACGCGATTATCGCCTCCCTCCTCTACCACGCGTCGCCGGAGGACCTGCGTTTCATCATGGTGGACCCGAAGATCGTCGAGATGCAAAATTACAATCGGCTGCCCCACATGCTCGTCCCCGTCGTGACCGATCCCAAAAAAGTCCCCGGCGCGTTGAAGTGGCTCATCGCAGAAATGGAGCTGCGCTATAAAATTTTTGCTAAAGCTGGCGCCCGCAACATCGCCAATTATAATGAAAAATTAAATAATTTGCAAAAACTTGCGGCGGAAGACGGCGTCGAGTATAAAAAATTTCCTTATATTGTGTGCATTATTGACGAGTTGGCGGATTTGATGATGGTTGCGCCCGGGGACATCGAGACGTACATCGCGCGGCTGGCGCAACTGGCTCGCGCGGCTGGGATCCACCTCGTTTTAGCGACGCAGCGCCCTTCGGTGAACGTCATTACGGGGATTATCAAAGCGAATTTGCCGTGTCGCATTGCGTTCAAAGTTTCTTCGAAGGTGGACAGCCGGACGATCCTCGACAGCGGTGGGGCGGAGGCGCTTCTCGGGCAGGGCGACATGTTATTTTCGCCGCCAGGGGCCTCCGGACTACTACGAGCACAAGGGGCACTAGTTTCTGATGACGAAATTAATGGCATTGTCAAGTATCTTTTTCAAAAAAATGGCGGGCCAAAATTCGAGGAGGCAGTGCAGAAAGAAATGGAGAGCGACGGGGACTCGATTAGCGGCGATGGAAACTGGGAAGACGAGCTTATCCCGAGGGCACTGGAAATCATCCGTTCCAATGACCACGCCTCCACTTCTTTCCTCCAGCGCAAGTTGAAAATCGGTTACAATCGCGCCGCACGGATCATGGACACCCTCCGCGAACGAGGCCTAGTGGCAACCGAAACGGAAGATTAGAAATTTTTCAATCTACTTTGAGAGTATAGCCAAAACCCAGTAAAAGATTGACAATTATTCTGCGAATTTTTTTACCAGCACCTACCTGCTCAAGATTTTCCTGAGCTTCCCGTAGCAAATCCGGAAATCGGGCGATAAAAGCCTCCGGGTTTGGAATAGCCTTCAATAAATTTCTTACCACATGCAAATTCTGCTTTGAAATGGCCTTTCTCAAATTTTCCTCAACGCTTTTAAGAAAGTCTTCTTCCTCCTCTTCCTCTTCTTCTTCCAAGGATTTTGCCAGGTTTTCATTGGAAAAAGCAAGCTCCGCCTCCGGGAATAGTCTTACCCATTCAAAAACATCGCCGGCTGGATCTACTTGCTTAATAATAGCTTTTCCATTCCCTTCTTTACCTCTTTTAATGACCCTATATTTTATTCCGGTCGCCGGATCTATCTTAAAAGAAGAATTCTCTTTTTTCTTCCGCAATTTTTTTTTGGCGACCTTCCTTGATTTTTTTACATCGCCTGGCGATATTTTTTCTTTTCCTATACCGATCAATAATATATCTTTATTGTCTCCCAGCGATATTTTACTTGCGGTGGTCTCTTTTCCTTCTCCATTTTTTACGAAACTCACGCTCCGCGAAAGCTTTGATCCCAAAGCAGTATGCTCCGAAGCAACATTGCAAGCCAAAATTAAACTAAAATAATCTATTTTTCTCATGCTTTTAAAACTTAACTGCGTTCAATGAGAACGAATGCTCTACAAATGCAAACAAAAAATTCAAAAATATTCCGAAATTTATAAACTTCCCAGATCTAAAAAACAATCGGGCGAATGTGTAGCTCGCTTTTATTCCGTAAATGCAAACAAAAAATTCAAAAATATTCCGAAATTTATAAATTTCCCAGCTCTAGGAAACAACCGGGCGGATGTGCAGCTCGTTTTTATTCCGTAAATATAAATAAAAATTCAAAAAATATCCGGAAATTTATAAACTTCCCAGATCTAAAAAACAATCGGGCGAATGTGTAGCTCGCTTTTATTCCGTAAATGTAAACAAAAAAATAAAAAAATATTCCGAAATTTATAATCTAGGAAATAATCGGGCGGATGTGCAACTCGCTTTTATTCCTTAGATATAAATAAAAATTCAAAAATATTCCGAAAATTTATAAATTTTTCCGGCAACTAGGAAATAACCGGGCGGATGTGCAGCTCGCGCAACTGCTTCTCCGGGGCGTAGGACGGACTCTGCGCCATCAAATCTTGCCCCTTCTGCGTCTTCGGAAACGCTATGACGTCGCGAATGGACTCCACCCCGCAAATGATCGCCGCCAACCGATCCAAACCAATCGCTATCCCCCCGTGCGGCGGAGCGCCAAACCTGAATGCCCGCAACATGTACCCAAACCGATCCTCCATCGTCCGCTCTTCCAACTTCAAAAGATCGCGCATCACCAAGGATTGTAAATCCGCGCTGTGAATTCGGATGCTGCCGCCGCCAATCTCAAACCCGTTCAAAACAATGTCGTAGTGCTGCCCCCGCACGCGCAGGGGATCCGTCCTCAACCGCTCCTCGTCCTCCTCCACCGGCGCCGTGAAGGGATGGTGCGTCGAAACGTAGCGCCCCTGCTCCTCGTCGTAGGAAATTAGAGGGAAATCGACCACCCACAGAAAATTAAATTGGTCCTTTGGGATGGATAGGCGCCCGCGATCGGCCAGCAAATGCGCACATTCCAAACGCATCCGCCCCAAAATCGCACACGCCCGCAGCCACTCCGTCGCCGCAAAAAATACGATGTCGCCCTCCTCGATCCGCAGCGCCAGCCGCAAGTCTTCCCTCTCCTTTTCCGATAAAAATTTCAAAATGGGCGACTTCCATTCCCCATTTTCGGCCTTGATAAACGCCAGTCCCTTCGCTCCCAGCGCCCGCGCGATGTCCTCCAAATTTTTCAATTCGCCCTGGGTCAGATCGGCCAGCTGCTTGGCATTTAGGGCCTTAATCGCACCGCCGCGCTCCAAACAGTCCCGGAAAACTTTAAACCCCGATTGGGCGAAAATAGCCGAAAGATCAACCAATTCCAAAGCAAAACGCGTATCCGGTTTATCGGAACCGAAGCGGTCCATGGCTTCGCGGAAAGGCATGCGGATGAAGGGCGTTTCGATGTCGCGGCCCAGGGCCTCCCGGAAAACTATTTTCATCATCCCCTCGACCAATCCGTAAATGTCCTCGCGGTCGATGAATGACATCTCCAAATCAATCTGGGTGAATTCCTGCTGCCGGTCGGCCCGCAAATCCTCGTCGCGGAAGCAGCGCGCCAACGAATAATAGCGCTCAACTCCAGCCACCATGAGCATCTGTTTGTACTGTTGGGGCGATTGGCTCAGGGCGTAAAAAGACCCCGGACTTTGGCGGCTCGGCACGAGGAATTCCCGGGCGCCCTCCGGCGTCGTCTTGAATAAATAGGGCAGCTCCACTTCCACAAAATCCTGCCCGTCCAAATAGTTGCGTACGCTGCGTGCAATGCGATGGCGCGTGCGCAGGGCGCGTAAATTTTTCCCGCGGCGCAAGTCCAAATAGCGGTAGGTCAGCCGCAAATCCTCATTCACCCTATCCGCCTTGGCGTCCTCCAGGGGAAAGGGCAGCGTTTCGGCGATATTGTGTACCCGAAATCCATCGGCGATCACCTCGATCTCCCCCGTGCCGAGATGGGGATTGGCCGTGTCAGCTGGCCGCAGCCGCACTTTTCCGGAAATTTCAATCACCGACTCGTCCCGGAGCGCCGACAGCGGGAATCCGTAGGCGTCATTTTTCGGATCCAAAACGATCTGCGTCACCCCTTCCCGGTCCCGCAAATCCACAAAAATTAAACCGCCGTGGTCGCGAATCGATTGAATCCAACCGATCAAACGAACCCCTTGGCCCGCGTCATGACTCCTGAGTGCCCCACAATCGTGCGTCCGCTTCATCTGCGCGGAAATTAAGAAATTTTTTCCGCCCGATACAAGAAAATTGGGGAAATTTTTTCAATCCTGGGCAAAATTTTGATTCCGGACAATTCCAGGCAAAAGCTGCACGCTCCGCGTGCAGGGGATGGGATGAAATTCCATCCCCTACAAGGCTTCGCCTTGGCTTTTGCCCAAATTTTCCAACATTTTCGATCGGTCGACCCACTCCTGCTCCCGCCGAGTCAATGAGTCGCCGATGGCACTCAGCTCCGCGATTTTTTCCGCCGCGTAATTTTTTTGCAAAGCCTGCTCCAAATTTTGTTTTTGCCTGGAGAGATCGGCGATTTCCTTCTCCAATTTTTCCAATTCCTTGACAATTTGTTTCCGCTTTTTTTCATTTTTTGGCAGCAATTGATTTTTTACAGAATTTTTCACATTATTTTCCGATTTTTTCATTTCCCGTTTTTCGGCAAGGACCACCTCGACGTAATCCTCCAGATCCCCCGCAAAGGGCAAGCAGCGCTGATCTCTGACCAACAAAAGCTGATCGCAGACCGCCTCGACAAAGTAAAAATCATGTGAAACGAGCACGACAGCCCCCTCATATTCGTTGAGAGCCTCGATCAGCGCGTCTTTGGCGTCAATATCGAGATGATTCGTGGGCTCGTCGAGGATCAAAATGTGGGGGGCTTGGCGGGTGATAATGGCCAGCAGGAGCCTCGTTTTTTCGCCGCCAGACAAGTTCGACACGCGCGTATCGGACTTCTGCTGCATCAGCCCAAACCGCGCCAATTGCGCCCGCACCTGCGTCTCGTTGCTGTCCGACAAAACCGCCGACAAAATCTTAAATGGCGTCTTCGTCACCTCCAATTCGTCCGTCAATTGCTGCGAAAAATAGGCGATTTGCAATTTTTTAGCAAACTCAACACTCCCTCCAAAAAGCGCCAGCCGATCCGAAAGTACCTTGACTAACGTCGACTTCCCATTGCCATTCGCCCCCAACAGCGCGATGCGATCGCCGGCATCAATTTTGAGATTGAGGTCGCTCAGGACGATGCGCTCACCGTAGCCCGCCACGCCTTTTTTTACATTAATGAGCAGGCGGTCGATCGGCCTCGGGTCGGGGAAAGAAAACCGCACCGTGTAATCGCGATCCAACTTCGGCAATTTTTCCATCTTTTCCAACATTTTAACGCGACTCTGCGCCTGCTTCGCCTTACTCGCCTTGGCGCGGAAGCGGTCCACAAAAGATTGTAAATGTTTTCGGGCGGCCTCCTGTTTTTCGATGCGCTTGGCGAGCGATTGCTGCTGATTGGCCCGCGTCTCGATGAACACGTCGTAATTCCCCGAATACAGATTCCCAGAGGGCAAATGGAGAATTTTGTCGCACAGCGTGTTCAAAAAATCGCGCTCGTGACTGATCATGATAATCGTCTTTTTGCCGTGAATTTTTTGTAAATAATTTTTCAACCAAAGGGATGTCTCGAAGTCGAGGTGGTTACTGGGCTCGTCCAGCAGCAGGATGTCGGAGGGCGCGAACAGGGTCGCTCCGAGGGCGGCGCGGATTTGCCACCCGCCGGAAAAATCTTTCAGCGGCTTTTGTAAATCTTCGTTTAAAAATCCGAGGCCAGAGAGGATCGTCGCGGCACGAATCTCGGCGTTAAACCCGTCGATCGCCTCCATTTGCTCAAAAATTTCCGCCAACTTCATCCCGTCGTGCTCCTCCTCGGACGCCCGGCGCAGAGTCATTAAATCCCCGTCGGCCCCCAAAACGAAGTCGAGTAACGGTACGGAATCGTCGCCAATTTCCTGGCGAACGGTCACCACTTTCGCGCCACCGGCCTTGGCAATCGTCCCCTGGTCCGAGACCAAATCGCCCAAAATGAGCCGAAAAAGCGTACTTTTCCCGCAACCATTAGCGCCAACGACGCCCACGGTGGCATTCGTCGGGAGATAAAAGGAAAGATCGTCGAGCAAAACGCGCCCACCGATCGAATAAGTCAAATTTCGGACATCTATCACGGCGAAGCTACTATTCGATCCTAAAAATTTTATTCAAGAATTATTCGAATTTTTATTGCCCATTTCTCGCTTTTTTGTGTATCGATCCAACTTATATTTCTGTCTTCCGAAACCGCAGAATTCGATCCTAAAAATTTTATTCAAGAATTATTCGAAATTTTGTTGACTTTTTTTTGCCTCTTCCTGTACTGGCCAAACCCATGCCATTGCTCGAAGAAATTGTAAAATACAGCGACGAGCGCCTGAATATCGCCGCCATCGAAGATGCCGAAAATGCCCATAATGGCCTGCAGTTCCAAAATAGCGGGGAAATTTCAAAAATCGCAGCGGCGGTGGACGCTTCGCTGGAGGTCATCGAAGGAGCGATCGCCATCGACGCCAATCTCCTCATCGCTCACCACGGGCTCTTCTGGGGGAAAACGATTCCCGTGGCGGAAAATACTTATAAAAAATATAAGCTGCTCATGGACCACGACGTCGCCGTCTACGCCTGCCATTTGCCGCTGGATGCGCACACGGAAATCGGAAATAATGCGTGTATAGCGAGGATTTTGGGCCTCAGCAATGCCGTCCAGGCCTTCGGGTATCACGGCTCAAAGATCGGTATCTTGGGTGAAAAATTGATCCAGCGCCACCAATTGGGGGCGCTTTTGGAAGCCACTTTCCCCCGCGTGACGGGGATGGAATTTGGTCCGGAAAGTATAGAAAAAATCGGCGTTATTTCCGGCGGGAGCGGGATGGCCCTCACCCAGGCGAAGGACGTCGGCGCCCACGCGGTGATCATCGGGGAATGCCAGCAATATCACTACAATATTGCCCGGGAAAACGGCATTAATGCATACATTTGCGGCCACTACGCAACGGAAATTTTCGGCGTCGAAGCCTTCGGTAAAGAAATTTCACAAAAATTTTCCATTCCCTTCGAATTTATCCACACGGAGTGCCCGCTGTAATGTGGAGATTTATGGGGCTTCGCCCCATAGTCCGCCAAGGAGTCTACGACTCCTTGGCCCGTTGACACAGGCCCCGCGGCGTAACCGCGGGGCCTAAAATTTTTCCTTATCGGGGGATTTATTCCCTGATAAGGGCTCGAATGGAAAAAAGAAAAAGAAAGCAAAAGAAAAATTTCCCCTTCTAAAGCGCAAATTCCGAACGATACTATCCATCGGATCGCAACAAACAATCCTTCCGCTTTACTTCCCCAGGGCAGCCTGGGCGGCAGCGATCTTAGCGACGGGCACGCGATTGGGCGCGCAGCTCACATAATTCAACCCCAATTTGTGACAAAATTTTACGGAATCGGGTTCGCCACCGTGCTCACCGCAAATCCCAAATTTCACACCCGGCCTCGCCTTCCGCGCCTTCGTGACGCCAATCTCCATCAATTGCCCGACGCCCTCCACGTCGATGGACGCAAACGGATTGCGCGACACCACCTCCTGCGCAATATATTCCGGCAAAAATGTCCCCGAATCGTCGCGGCTCATCCCCAGCGCGGTCTGCGTCAAATCGTTCGTCCCGAAGCTAAAAAACTCCGCCGTCTCCGCAATTTTGTCCGCAATGAGCGCCGCACGCGGTAACTCCAACATCGTTCCCACCGCATAATCAAAAATTTTTCCCGTATTTTTCATCACTTCCTCGGCCGCCCCGCGAATGAGCTTGACCTGGTGCTCCAACTCCCCTGCAAACCCAACCAGCGGAACCATCACTTCCACCCGTACCTCAATTCCCTCGGCCATCACCCGCGCAACGGCTTCGAAAATCGCCGAAGCTTGCATCGCCGTAATCTCCGGATAGGTCATCCCCAGCCGACAGCCGCGGTGGCCAAGCATCGGATTTTGCTCGTGCAACGCCTGTACGCGCGCCCGAATGTGTTCCACGGGAATGTTAAATTTTTTTGATAAATCCGCTAAAGCATCGTCCGTATTGGGTAAAAATTCGTGCAACGGAGGGTCTAGCAGGCGAATCGTCACCGGAAATCCCTTCATTTCCCGGAAAAGTCCCTCGAAATCCCCGCGCTGAAGCGGCTTCAACTGATCCAAAGCTTCAATGCGATCCTCCGTAGCCGTCGCCAGAATCATTTTGCGCATGAAATCGATGCGGTCGTCCTCGAAAAACATGTGCTCCGTGCGGCATAAACCGATCCCTTCCGCCCCAAATTGGAAGGCTTGTTTGGCTTGTTTGGGAGTGTCGGCATTGGTGCGAATTCCGAGCGCGCGCAATCCGTCCGCCCACGCCATCACCGTAGCAAATAGGCGGTACGTTTCGCTATCCTCCGCCGCCATGTCGCCCGAAAGGACGCGGCTCACCTCCGAAGGCACCGTTGCCACTTTCCCGGAAAAAACTTCCCCCGTCGTCCCGTCGAAGGAAATGTAGTCGCCCTCCCGGATCTCCGCCCCGTCGACCCGCATCGCCCGCGTACCGTAGTCGATGTGCAACGCCCCCGCTCCACAGACGCAAACTTTCCCCATCTGCCTGGCTACCAGCGCCGCGTGGGAACTCACTCCGCCGCGACTCGTCAAAATCCCCTCCGACGTCAACATCCCCCGAATGTCCTCCGGCGAAGTCTCGACGCGACACAGTATGACCCTCTCGCCCCGCGCGTAAACCTCCTCCGCCTTCTTCGCCGAAAAATAAACCTTGCCACAGGCCGCACCGGGCCCAGCCGGTAAACCGATGGCTAAATTTTTTAAATTTTTTTTCTCTTTTTCGTCGAATACGGGCACGAGTAGCGAGGAAATGGAATCCGCCGGAATGCGTCCGATGGCGTCCTCCTTTGTAATGCGCCCCTCGCCCACCATCTCCACCGCGATGCGCACCGCCGCTAGCCCCGTCCGCTTCCCGTTGCGCGTCTGCAGCATGTAAAGTTTGTCCCGTTCAATGGTAAATTCCAGATCCTGCATATCGCGAAAATGGTCCTCAAGGGTCGCACACACGGATTCCAATTGTTCAAAAACTCGGGGCATATCATTTTTCAGGGCGGCGATGGGTTGGGGCGTGCGGATCCCGGCGACGACGTCTTCGCCCTGGGCGTTGATCAGATATTCGCCGTAAAATTCCCGTTTGCCATTGGCCGGATTGCGCGTAAAAGCTACCCCCGTCGCACAATCGTCGCCCATGTTGCCGAATACCATGGATTGGACGTTGACCGCCGTCCCCCACTCCGACGGTATGTTGTATTTCCGCCGATAAATGACCGCCCGATCGTTATTCCAAGACCTGAAAACGGCACCGATCGCCCCCTCCAACTGGCCGTAGACATCCTGCGGGAAAGGTTTTTCGGCGCGTCCATCGATTAAAATTTTGTAACGTTTAATGAGTTCTTGGAGCTGCTCCGCGGTCAAATCGACGTCGTTTTGGACCCCGACTTCCTCCTTTAATTGCCCAAACAGGGCGTCAAAGGGCTCCTCTTCGTGGTCGTCAGCCGCCTGAATCCC
>JAISBJ010000067.1 GCA_031266235.1 Puniceicoccales bacterium
ACACTTAAATCCTTGCCCAATAAACAAATTTTGCCACACTACGGTCCATGGAAATTCCCATGAATTTCTGTCTGGGGGAATTGACAAAACGCTCCAATCGCTTCATTTTCGAGGGAACTGCGGCGGTGAATACGCAGCGCTGGCACTGCCCCGTGACGGGTAAATGAAATAAGCCACAAATCGATGCCAATATTTAAATCCTTGCCCAATAAACAAATTTTGCCACCCTACGTCCCATGGAAATTCCCATGAATTTCTGTCTGGGGGAATTGACAAAACGTCCCAATCGTTTCATTTTCGAAGGAACTGCGGCAGGAAATACGCAGCGCTGGCACTGCCCCGTGACGGGTAAGATCGGGCTGGTGGACGATTTTTGCGGCATCCCCTGCCTCTTTACTCCGGCGACTCCCGACAATAAGCGGACGACTCAGGGGACCGTCGAGGCGATTTCCCTCAACCAGGGCCGCGATTGGATCGGCATCAATCAGAACCGCGTCAACGGCTGGATCGAACGCCTATTGCGCGAAAATGCGCTGCCGGATATGATTAACACGGAGGGATGTTCCGTGCGCCGCGAAGTGACGGTCGACGGTTCCCGCATCGATCTACTCGTCGAAAATGGCGAAGCGCAAACATTTTTGGAACTGAAAACCCCGATGCGCGACCTACTTTTATCGCCGGGAGACCACTTCACGCGCCCCCCTTCGCAGACTTATTTTGACCGCGGACTGCGCCATTTTAGGACACTCGCCCAACTGGCCCAAAGGGGCCATCGCACCATTGTGGCCATGTGTTTCATGTACGACGCGGTGCCCTTTGCGCCGCCCCCGCGGGACAAATGGAACGCGAAAATCGTGGATGTCATCGGCGAAGCGACGGCTTGCGGCGTCGAAAATTGGCGGTTGAGATTGAAAATTTCTCCCCAATCTTTGGGCGTCATTTCCTGTGAAAAAATCGATAAAATGTCGGAAAATTTTACTTCTCCGGCCTAAATTTATTTTTTCAAACGCGTAAAATATTGCCAAGCGCCGGCGATTATTTTTTTGAAAAATCAAGGCAAAATGGAACTCAAAGATCAGGCCATTCGGCAGCGTTTTATCGGCGAGCAGGGCAAAAATTTTTCCGTGATCGCGCCGGCCGGCGTCGGAAAAACAACGGCCATTACGCAAAAAATCGCTTCCATTATCCGCACAAAGGCTGTCCCACTGGACCGATTGACCGTCGTCACCTACACCCAGGCCGCCGCCCTGGAGCTGCAGCAGCGCACCCTCTTCGAAGTCCAACGGGAAAATGGCGATTTATCCGCTTTCGGACACATTTTTTTCGGCACCATTCACGCCTTCGCCGACCAACTTCTGCGCAAGTACGGCCATTGCATCGGGATTAATCCGGATTTCGAGATCGAGCAAAATGAAACATGCCTGTGGCAATTTTTTTTACAATCGCTGGAGCCGGACCCCCAACTCAGTCTGGGCCCCATCGCAACCCTCCTGCCGCCCGAAAAATTTTACAATTTGGTGGAAAAATTTTACGCATCTCCAATCGATATCGCGCCCGTCACCGCCCGACCCCCGACCATCGACCTCTCCGAATTGCTGCGCTACCCCGCCAAAAGCAACGGCAATATCGCCAAAATTCAGAGCGACCTCCGCCTATGGTCAGCGCACCCGACCTTTTCGCTGCCAAAAATGACGACCAAGGCGCGGGAATTCGAATTCCTCTGGGAGCGGGCGATGGCGCCTCTGGAGGATTGGTGTTCGGCGGCCTGCGCGCCCATTTTCAGGCACATGGCGGAAAAATACGAGGAATTTCGGGTCAAACGGGGGCGGCTCACCTTTTCGGACCTCATAAAATTGTCCACCGACCTGCTCGACAATGAACATTCTGGCCGGCTTTTGCGGCGCCATTGCGTCATTCTCGACGAGGCGCAGGACACGGACGCACAGCAATTCCGGCTGCTCCTTGGGGTCGCGCAACACCCCGAGGCGAGGGACTCCGATTGTTTCAAAAGCCCGCCGGCGCCGGGGCGATACTGCATGGTTGGGGACCCGCAGCAGTCGATTTATTCGGAGCGGGCCGATGTATCATTTTACCAAAAAATTCACAAAATATTGACCAACGTCGGTGCGATGGAGGAGCTGCTTTTCCCGGTTACACTGCGTTTTGGGCCGCAAATTGCGCGTCACGTCAACGGCACATTTTGCAACATTTTGGACGGCCGCGACCGCCAGGTACGGTTCACCGAGATCTCTTCAGCCGAGGAATTTCAACCGCCGACCGACCGAAATCCGCCGACCGACCGAGATCATTCTCCGGGGTGGTTTCGTGTAGATGCCGCAGAAACAACCGATGAAGTGGCCTTTCTCGCCGATTTTTTTAGTTGTAAAAATCCTGCTAATTTTGGCGTCGATCGATGGAGCGAGGTGGCGGTGCTCTGCCCGCGGAAGGCGTGGCTGTTTGAGATCCAGGACCGCTTTTCGCAGCGACCGTCGGCCCCAAAAACCCAGGTCTACTCCGCCCTAAAAACTTGCGGGGAATGCCGCGAATTCTCGTGGATGCGCGCCCTCATTTTACTCATGATTAACCCGCGAAATTCGTTCGAATTTGCCGGAATTTTACGGGAAATATTCGCCATCGCCGACGCCCCCATCGCCCGATATTGCCGCGGCCAAGAAGTCCCCGAAATCGCTGCCATTGGAGAAAATTTAAAAAAATTGTCTGAAAAATGTCAACATCTCTCGCCGCTGCAGGCCATCGATTTTCTGCTGCAAACCCTCGATCTAAAGCGCCGGCTGCGGGCCATTCAAAAAAAATTTAGTGAAAAAATTGATAAAATATTGCGTTTGGGGGCGGTCCGATGCGCATCGCTGCTCGAATTTTCGCAACATTTGGAGCGGCAGGCGGCGGAAGTTTTGCGCGAGGAGGACGTCGACGAAAGCGCCCTGCAGCTGTACACGTTCCACAAGGCGAAGGGGCTGGAGTGGCCGGTGGTCATTTTGCCCTTCGTCAACCGCAAGCAGACGCCCGCGCCACGCATTTTACCGGAAATTGTCGGCGGGAAAATCGCGATCAGCGGCCGCCAGTATCGACTTTGGGCCGACCCCCACGGCGCCAAAAATAACGCGGAACGCCTCTTGTACGTCGCGTTGACGCGGCAAAAACGACGGACCATTTTCGTCGACGACGGCACCGAACCGGCCCCGTATTCCACGGCAGCGACGCTCCAAGTTGAAAATATAAACAAAAATTTAATTAAAAATTTACCACTTTTCCAATGGCCAAAAGAAACGGCGGCGGCCCCCTGCAGCTCGCCTCGTCCGCGGAGTACGCTCTTGAAATTACCCAAAAATTTTCCGCTCAAACACTCGTATTTTCCGCTATTTACGCCCAGTCAATCCGCTGCAGTAGCCGGCGAAAAAATGCGCGGCGACGGCTCTTTGGCCTACGGCAATTGGTGGCACGAGACGATGAAACGCTGCCCTTTCGAAGGCGATGGAACCGTGACTTTTTTACATTCGGCGATCCGCAGCGCCCCCGATAGAGACCTGGCGCAGCGCGACGTCGAAAAATTAATTTCCAACGATATTTTTTGGCAATTGATCCGCGAAAGTGAAAAAATTTTTCGCGAATATCCGTTTTTTACCCGCGAAGGCAACCGTGTTTTCGAAGGGCGCATCGATCTGCTCCTGAAAACTCAGCGGACGCTCCATATCATCGATTGGAAAACGGAAAGCATCGGCGATTTTGATTATTTTTTTACAAAACACGCGGCCCAGCTCCAACATTACAAAGCCGCTTTACTCCGCTTATTTCCTCAGTTTTTCGTCGGCGCGAGCATCTATTCCACGGCGCTGGGAAAATTATTCCCTTTTCAATAAAAAAACTCTTGACATTAAATTATAATTCCACACGGATAAAAACATATGAAAAAAATTGCATTATTTTCTCGATTTTCCATCGGTGCAAACGCGCCCAAATATACAAAAATACGCCACC
>JAISBJ010000035.1 GCA_031266235.1 Puniceicoccales bacterium
ATATCTGTAGAATGAAAAATTTCGGACGTGACGTTCTCCCCGCCCACTGCATCTAGCCTGGCGAAAAGATTTTCATTTGTCAAGATATTTTTTTGAAAAATTTAGATCTTTTTTTTGAATATTTTGAAATATTTCAAAGATCGGATAATTTCGGCTCGTGAAAATAAAAATCCGAGGAAAATCAAAAAATAATATCGGCAGAAAAAATCTGGGGAAA
The DNA here is from genome assembly GCA_031266235.1 of Puniceicoccales bacterium. Classification (GTDB taxonomy): domain Bacteria; phylum Verrucomicrobiota; class Verrucomicrobiia; order Opitutales; family LL51; genus LL51. Next base: position 218 of record JAISBJ010000035.1, read on the forward strand.
ATTAAAAAATGATATCTGTAGAATGAAAAATTTTAAACGTGACGTTCTCCCCTCCCACTGCATTTAGCTAATTAAAAAGATTTTCGTTTGTCAAGATCTTTTTAATGTCTTTCTTGGAAATTTTTCAAAGGCCTGAAAATATTTCCACCAATAAAACCATTTTTCCTTGACAAACTATAACTTCTCATTAGCCACAGAATTAGTCGAAAACTTTACGCGGTTAAGCGAGCGGAGATCGTACTCCGCTTTTTTTATCCGTAACCCCCTAGTCATGAAAACTGGTAGCGAAATTTTAGCCGTACTCGAGTACATGGAAAAAGAGAAGGGCATTCCCCGTGGCAGTATGATCCAGACCATCGCCGATGCCATCCGAGCCGCCGCCCTCAAAAGTATTAACGCCGGCTACGACGTTCGCGTCGAAATTAATCCCAAAACGGGCCACCTTCAGGCTTGGTCCGTCCTCGAAGTCGTCGAGTCCGTCAGCGACCCGCAAGCCCAAATCCATATCTCTAAAGCCAAAGATTTCGATTCCCAAGTGGATATCGGCGACGTCGTCGAAAGAGAAATCGATCCCGCACTCCTCGGACGCATCGCCGCCCAGGGCGCTCGCCAGGCCATTGTCCAGGGGATCCGCCACTTTGAGCGCGAGAAATTGTACGACGATTTTAAGAACTCCATCGGCGACATCGTCAGCGGCATCGTCCGCCGCCAGGAAGCGGGGAATATTTACGTCGAAATCGGGAAAGCTGAGGCCATTTTGCCCTACCGCGAGCGGATCCCCGGGGAGGAATACGGAGCGGGCGATCGGGTTTGCTGTTTTTTACTAAAAATTGACCAAACCCAGTACGGCCCGGAGCTGGTTCTGAGTCGCTCCCACAGTCGATTTGTGCGGCGGCTATTGGAGTTGGAGGTGGCTGAGATCGCGGATGGCACGGTGGAAATTTACAACATGGCGCGGGAGCCCGGCTATCGCACGAAAATCGCGGTCCGCAGTAGGGATCCCAAGGTAGACGCGGTGGGGTCTTGCGTGGGAGCGCGCGGCATCCGCATCCGGAATATCGTCAAGGAGCTGGGCGGCGAAAAAATCGATATCATCCGCTATTCTGACGACCCGGTGGAATTTTTACAGGAGGCGATCCACCCCGCCATCGCCCGCAACATCCGCGTCGACGAGGACAATCGCCAAATTAATTTCGAAGTGGGCGAGGAGGATTTGGCGGTCGCGATCGGCAAACGGGGGCTCAATGCGCGGCTGACGTCGCGTTTGATGAATTGGAAGCTGGACATAAAAAAAGCGGAGTCGGAGAAGGAGAAAAATCTCAACAAAAAGATCCAACAGGCGACGGCGGGCCTCAATAATATCCCCGGGATCGACGGCGATTTGGCCCAGCGTTTAGTGGCTTGCGGGTTTACGGACATTGACGTTTTCGACGACGTGACGCCGGCTGATTTACAGGACGCGGGATTTTCTGCGGAAGAATCGCAATTCGTTCTTGAAAATATAAAAAATTTCAGAAATTCTCAGTGAGAGCGCATGAGTGTCAGGGTATATCAGTTGGCGAGGGATTTAGGGATGGGCAGCAAGGAGGTGATCCAGTTGCTCCTCGAGCGCGGCCTGAAAATTACGAGTGCGTCCAGCTCGATCCCGAATATTTATGCCAACGCGCTGATGGAAGAATTGGGGAATAGTGCGGCAGTAGTTGAGGAGAAACCGTCGGAAGCGGAAAATTTTACAGAAAATTTACCCCAAATAACCGAAGGAGAAGCCGCCGTTCCAGCGGAAGATATTCAGCCCATTGTGCCAGAAAGTTCGGGAGATTCGCCGACTTCGGGGGCTGTGGAGGTCGCGGAGGAAAATTTTGGGAAAAATGTTTCGGAGGGATCCGATTGGACCGATGGCGTTTCGCCGGAAACGCGCGGAAACACGGTGGTGGCGAACACTTACAGCGCGCCCATTCCTAAAAAATTTATAAAAATTCCACTGCCCCAGGCGCCGAAAAAAGCCCCCATGATATTTGTTGCGGACGCGGCTCGGGCGGGCGGCGGCGAGGTTCTGCGCGCGGCGGAGGCGGAGGAAAAAGTGAGTGCGGTAGGGGCGGCGACGGTGGTCGAAAAGGAGGCGGAATCTGGGGCCACTGCTGCTGCGACGCCCGGTGGGAGCGGGGCAAGTGCGGGGCGCGGTCGTCCTGCGGAGGGTAGCGAAAATGCTTCCCGGGCGGCTCCCAGAAAGGCCCCGCCGGTAAATTTCAAGGAAAAACGCGCGGCGCCGACGGTCCGTTTCCAATTTAAATCCCGCGAGCAGCGCGACGATAACCCCTTTAACGCCATAAAAATACCGGGCCTCGCCGACGAAACCGACACGAAAAATAGTGAGCTCAAGCCACTGGTTTACCGGGCGCCATTGATCCTGCGCGACTTCGCTCAAAAGCTTGGTTTGAAGCCATTTCAGCTGATTTCCGAGCTCATGCGCCGGGGGATTTTTGCTTCGATTAACCAGCAAATCGCGGACGATATCGCGACGAGTGTCGCCGCAAAATACGGCTTCAAGCTCGAGATTCGCCAGAAAACGGATGGCGCCAAGTCGAACGCGCCGAAGGCGAAGGTCGTTATTCCCAAAGAATTGCTGCCCAGGCCGCCTGTGGTCTGCATTTTGGGGCACGTGGACCACGGCAAGACGACGCTGCTGGACACCATCCGCCACGCGAACGTCGTCGCCAGGGAAGCCGGCGGGATCACGCAGCACGTCGACGCCTACCAGGTCGAGCACGATGGTAAAAAAATTACATTTTTAGACACGCCGGGCCACGCAGCGTTTTCGAATATGCGGGAGCGCGGCGCGAACATCACGGACATCGCGATTTTGGTTGTGGCGGCCGACGACGGTTTTATGCCGCAGACCGACGAAGCCCTGAAATTCGCACAGAAAGCGGAAATTCCGGTGGTTGTGGCGATTAACAAGATCGATGCCAAGGGCGCCAACGTCGACCGCGTCAAGCAGCAGATGCAGCAGCGGGGTATTGCGCCCGAGGAGTGGGGTGGCGACACGCTGTGCATGGGGATTTCTGCGCTCAAGGGCACCCACGTCGACGAGCTGCTGTCGCTGGTTTTGTTGCAGGCGGAGATCATGGAGCTGAAGGCCGATTACAAATGCCCTGCGGTGGGCATCGTGATTGAGGCGCAAGTGGACGTTGGCCGTGGGGCGGCGGCGACGGTCATCATTCGTGAGGGGACGTTGAAGGTGGGCGACGCGATGGTTTGCGGGCAGGAATATTGCCGCGTGCGTTCCATGTTGGACGAACATTCGAAGGCGGTGAAGGCGGCGATGCCGGCGATGGCGGTAAAAATTATCGGATGGAGTGGCATACCGGAGGTGGGCGACGTGGCTACGGTTGTGTCGGACGAGAAGGCGGCCAAAAAGCAGGGCGAGGAGAACCGGAACGAGGCCAGGCGCACGGAAGTCGAGCCCGCGAAGATCGCCGATGTGAAGGCGTTATTTGAAGCGATGGCTTCGCAAAAGCAAAAAATTTTAAAAATAATTGTAAAATGCGACGTCCATGGGACGCGCGAGGCGCTCGTAGACTGTTTAGGTGCGATCCGGAGTACGAGGGTTAAGCTTGAGGTTTTGAGTTCAGGAGTTGGGGCGATTTCGCGGACGGACATTGAGTTTGCGAGTTCGTCGGAGGCGGTGGTGATTGGTTTCAACGTGAAGATGGACAGCGGCGCGGCTCCTCTGGCCAAAAATAAGAACGTGCGGGTCATTTTACACAATATTATTTACGAATTGATCGACTGCGTGAGGGAGGCGATGGCGGAGCTGCTGGACTACGAGTACACGGAGAGTCATTTGGGGACGGCTGAGGTGCGGCAAATTTTTCATTTAGCGCGGGCGATGGTCGCGGGGTGCATGGTGACCGGCGGGCAGATCGTGCGCGACAAATCCGTGCGCGTGCGCCGGGGCAATAAAATTTTATTCGAGGGCAGCATCGATTCGCTGAAGCGGCAAAAAGACGATCAGATGGAAGTGCGTTCTGGGTTTGAATGCGGCATTAAAGTGAGTGGATTTTCGGCGTTTGAAGTGGGGGATACGATTGAAAGTTTCGAGATGGTGCGCCACCGTCAGACGCTATGAGTTTGCATTTGAACCGAGTCAACGAGGCGGTCGGGCATGAAATTAGCCGTGCGCTGCGGATTTATTTTCGCGAGGAGGCGGCCAATATTACGATTGTTGGGGCGCAGGTATCGTCCGATTTGCGGCTAGCGTGTGTGAAATTTTCGGTCATTGGGGATGATGCGGCGCGCAGTTTGGCGGCTCGATTTTTTGCGAAACGTAAAAATTTTATAAAAAAAAAGTTATGCGACCGCATTCGGATGCGTCGCGTTCCGGAGTTGCGCTTTGAGATGACCGATGCCATTGCCCATGGGAACGATTTGATTGAGCTCCTCGACGGGATTGCCGAAGGCGAGATGTAAATTTTATGGAAAAATTTTTTATTTTTTTTATATTTTTTACGTTTGCCGGATGCAATGCGCAGCGGGCTCCGGACGAGTCGCCGTTGCCTTGGAATCGGCCAGCGCCGTGGGAATTGCGGCGGGACGTTTCGACATCTCTGCAGTTCCACAAGTCCTACAAGCCCGCGATTTCTAGTAAAACTCAATGAATTTCCATGTAATGAAAATTTACAATTGACTTTTTGTGTAAAAGTTTTAGTCCTAAAAGTCGGAGTGGAGTCGCGGTGGCGGTCGGGATTTTAAGGGATTGGATTTGAAAGGGAATGTAAAAATTGTTTTATGCATTGCGGGCGACGGGGTGAGTTTGTGCCAAGTCGCCGATCAGAAGGGCCGCGGCTATATTCTTTCGAGTCAAGTTGTTCGCGTCGAAGGGGATTCGGAAAGTTGGTTACCCGATGCGCTGGCGAAATTTGATCCGAAATTGTTAAAAAAAGTTAAAGATATTGTTTTCGCGACGGACCTAATTTCCTGTTTGCCGCTGGATATATTTTATTTGCGCAGCGTTAATTTTACTCGGGCTGCCGCTTTCGAACTCGAAAATTTGTTGGGCGATAAGTGTACGCAATTTCAGTTTGGCCTTTGGCAGACGAGCGAAAAACAAACGGCCTACGCGTTCCTGATCCCCAAAGTACAACTGGCTCAATTTTTAAAAATTTTTGAAAAATTTGCTATAAAAAATCCAAAAATTTTACTTTCTCCGGTGATGTTTGCCGACGAAGCTAAGCGGCAAGTAGCGAAAAATTTTACTGTTTTTTTAAATGTCGGCCGCAATATTTTATCCTTCGCGTTGCAGAGTGGCGCGGAACAGCATGTGGGGGCGTTGCCCATCAATTTGCGGGAATTGACGAGGAAAATTTCCCAGAGTTTCGGCCGCGAAGTGAGTGAAAATGAGCTCCACAGGGTTTTCGGCGATGGCGAGTCGAGAAAAATGTACCCTCAAATTCAGGGCCCGTTGGATGAATTTTTTGGCGGATTATGTGCCGCGATTGTAAAAAAAACGAAGGAATTTTTTAAGGAAAATCAGGAAATAACTTTCGTGGTCGGCGGACTCTACGATGCCCCCTACGGCGTCGCGGCCCATTTCAAAAATGTCGGAAAAATGCAGTCCTACGGCGCGTTTTTTCGGTCGCAGATTTCGCCTGCCATCGGGCCGGAAGTGGTTTCGGCGCTGGAGCCCTTCATCCCCGCGCTGCTGTCGGCGGCTTCCCTCGACAAAAAACGCTTGGAGCAAATCGTCAATTTGCGGAGCGACGCGATTGCTTTCAAAACGGAAAAGCGGCGTCATTTTTTTTACGAGGAGTTCGTTGCGGGGCTGATTTGCTGTGCGTCGGCGTTGTTTTATTTCGCCCAAAAAGTCAATTGCCAGGCCCAACAGGAGGAAGCGGAATGTAAAAAATTGCTCGCCAGACGCACCCGATTGGCGGACTTCGCCGGGCAGATTGAAGCCATCGACGGCCGCGTCAAAGAGCAAAAAAAAGTGCTGAGCGACATCCTCGTTTACGCGGAGCAGAGCCGCATGTTTTGCGAATTGTTGAACGTTTTGCAGGGGATTTTATTTCGGGCGGGCGACGTCTATCTCACGTCTTTCGTTTGGAGCACGGGGGCTGCGAAGGGTAAAAAAGCTGATGCCCAGCCAGGTAAAAAAGATGCAAAAAATGTAAAAAAGAAGGTCGCTGCCAAAAAAGTAGAACTTAAAACTGGAGATAAGGCGGAGGCGAAGACCCAGGCGCAAGAGGTGGGTTCCGAGGCTGCTGCGGTCGCGTCATCGATCAATCTTTCGGGGGCGATGTTCATCGGCGACGTCGAGATGACCCAGGACATTAAACAAAATTTTAACGATAAATTTAACGCGATGTTCGAACAAATTCGGCGCTTACCCGTTTGCGCGGGTGTCACCGATATCAAAGTCAATGCCCCGGAAAATTGCAAAATCACGTTCCGCTGCACGCTCCAACTGGACCCCCAATCGAAGGTCATCGCGCCATGAAAAATATTATAAAAAAATGTATACAGTTTGCGGTTCCCGTCGCGCTATGTGCTGCGATCGCGGCGCTGCTTCATGGGATTTTGGGCAAGCGGCAAGTGATCGATTCGGCGACGGAAGATCGGCGGAAAATAGAAGCGGAAATTGGGCAATTGTTCCGGGCGAAATGGGCGCCCACGGAGGAAAATCTCTACCAAATAACACAAAAATCGAAGGCCTACGACGCGGATTATGCGCTCTGTATGTCGGCGAGGAAGCGCCTGAAATGTAAATTTTTCGACGGAAAAAAGCCGGAAAATGAGGTCGATCTTTACTTTTCTCTAATGTCCTATGTGCAATTTTTGACCGCAAATGCCGGCGAAACCGCCACCACTATCCCCCCAAATTTTTTCTTTTGCTTCGAGCCATATGTAAAAAAAGATCTCATACCGCAGCGCGACCAGATCCCTGAATTGTATAAGCAAAGTAAAATAATTGCTCAGCTGCTGGTCCTCCTTTTTCAGTCCAATGGGCGCGGGATCGAGCTGCAGAGCGTCATGCGGGAGAGCGTGGACCGGCCCGATTCCGGGAAAAAAAGGGGCGATAGCGTGGGGACGATCGATGGCAGCCGGTCGGCGTTTTTGCGTAAAAATAATTTAAAATCATATATTTTTAGCATCGATTTTACGGCCCATACGGACGATTTTCGCCGCTTCATCAATCAGCTGCAGGAGTATAATTTGCCCGTCATTATCCGCTCGTTGGACATCAATTCCGCGCAAAAAAGTGGCGGCGGCGGCGATGCTATCGCGGCGACGGAGAAAGTAAAAATTGCCCTTGTTTTGGAGTGGGTGTTCATTGAGTATGATAAAAATTCGTTAAAATCCGGGGAAATTATTAAAGAATGAGTAAAATAACAAAAATTTTTACGATTATTTCGTTTTTATTTTTCGTAGCCGGCGTGAAATGTTTCCTGGAAACGCAGTCCCCGAGCGCGGACCGCCCCGGAAATCAGCATCCCAATCCGGATCCCGCGCCCATTCGTCCTTCGGAAGCGGCGGCCAGCGATGCGGTAAAAATGGGGGACGTCCCGTGGAATGGGCCGGAGGCGTCGCCGAAAGGGGAGCATTGGACCTTCGACCTGTTCACCGCCCCGACGATTTCGAGGGACGGGGGGAATTTTGTTGCGGCGCTGCCCTGGTTAAAAAAAAGTCAATCGACCGTTAATTTCGAAGTCATTTCCGTGGCGCGAAGGCTGTATCCGCTTCGGTTTTCGGGCTATTTTGCGGCGCCGACCGTCGATGGCCTCCCATCGGCGGACGGGGGCTACACTTTTATGCTGCGCGGCGGGGCGATCCACGAATCGCTGGCGGTAAAATTGGGGCAAAATCTGGAAAAATATGGCGTGGAGATTAGGAAATTTGAGGAAAAAAGTGCGGCGGGCGAAACGCAGGGCTACCCGCGGCTCACCCTGTTCGATCGCAGCATCGGCCGGGAAGTCACTTTGACCGCGGCGCCCCAATATTATGACGCGCTTTGGGACATCAAGTTGCGTTTGAAGGCCGAGGGGAAAGAGATTTTGCTGTCTCGGACCGGCGAAAATTTTTCCGTTGGCTCCGAATGTTATGCGTTGGAAAGCGTCGATGCGGAGGGGAAATTGCTTACATTTTCCCAGAAAATCGGGAAGAGTGCGCAAAATTTTTCCCTAGCTGTCGCGCCACCGGTCGCCGAAAATAAAAATCCGCCGCCGAAACATTAATCCATTGACATCGCCATGCCCCCATTTTTATCGCTTTGAGTCGGTTGGAGGAGAAAATTTTTGCGCGAAAAATCGCATATCTACGGGGCTTAGAGATAGTGGACGCAGGTGAAGTCAATAATAAATTTTAATTTTGTTGACATTTTTAGGAAAATCGCGTTAATGAAAATGGGTTTGTTGACAATGGACAGAGAGAGTGCAGTTTCCCGCGATTTTATTAAGCCTTCCTACGCGTATCTGATCGAGAAAAAACGCGACGGCGAAGAATTCACCGACGACGAGATCCGGTTTATTACCAGTTCGATTTTGGACAAAACCATCCCCGATCACCAGCTCGCGGCGCTAGCCATGGCCATCTACTTTCAGGGCATGTCGCCCCAGGAAATGGCTGTTTTGACCGAAGAAATGATGCTTACGGGCGAGGTTCTGGACCTGCCACGCATTTCGCGCCCCAAATTGGATCGCTGTGCGACGGGCGGTGTCGGCGATAAAACCGGGCTCGTCCTCATCCCTTTGGCGGCGGCTTGCGGGATCGCTGTGCCGTCGATGATCGGCGAAGAGGAGGGGTTTGTCATCAGCGACCTCGATAAATTGCGCGCCATTCCCGGCTTCCAAAGCACCATTCCCCATGAACAATTTGTAAAACAATTGCAACAAATCGGCTGCGCCGTCATCGACCAGCGCCAGGCCATTACGCCCATTAATACCATTCTTTTCAAGCTGCGCAAGGAGACGGGGACGGTGCCGAGCGTGCCGCTTTTGACAAGTAGTTTGCTGAGTAAAAAATTTTCGGAGGGTGCCGACGG